>JAHEJH010000053.1 GCA_024638905.1 Luminiphilus sp. | reverse complement strand
AATAGCGGGCAAATCTGCATCGCCGGCTCCCGCATTCTGGTGCAACGGGGCATCGCGGAGCGCTTCATAGAGGCGTTTGTGGCGAGGGCGCGTTCGCTCACCGTGGGCAACCCCCTCGACCACTCCACCGAAGTGGGCCCGATGGCGTTCAAAGCACACCAGGAACGGGTGCTCGACCACATTGCGCGCGCCCAATCCGAGGGCGCTACCCTGCTCTGCGGCGGTGAAGCGAGAACGGATCTGGGTGACGGTTATTTTGTTGCACCGACCGTCTTTCAGGTGGACAGCAATCAGCTGTCACTGTGTCAGGAAGAAGTCTTTGGTCCCGTAGTCAGCATTCAGGTCTTTGACGACGATGACGAAGCGCTGTCCTTGGCCAACGACAGTCGCTTTGGACTGGTGGGTTACTGCTGGACCAGCAGTTTGGCCCGGGCACAGGCATTTCAGCAGCGGGTTGAAGCCGGCACGTTGTGGATTAACACACCGCTGGCACGCGATTTGCGCGCACCTTTCGGTGGTTTCAAGGAGTCCGGTATTGGCCGCGACGGGCCTCGGCAGGCAGCCGACTTCTTTACAGAAGAAAAAGCGACGATCACCGCAGTCGGCGCGCCGCCGATCCGTAAGTTGGGGGCGGCAGCGGACTAGCGGAAGCAGATTTCCGGTATCGTCATCCGCCATGCCGAATGGCCGAATCCAGCTCCAGGTCTCAATCTCAATTCGAAGAAACGCTCAGGGAGCAGCCCAAGCTATTCCCAGTGAGGTCGGCACCGTTTATCTCAAGGCCAAAAAAAACCCGGGTGAATACCCGGGTTTTTATCGAGACGCCTAAGCGATTAGAAATTGAATCGCAGTGTGGCGCCAATCTGTCGTCCACGCGGCAGGGTGATGCCAAATCCTCGAGGAATAATGGAACCCGCACCAATATTGGTACCCGACCAGGCAAAGAAGCCACCGCAGTTCGCTGCAGGGTTAAAGTTAGGAGAGACCACAGAACAGGGCGGTCCGGGCTGGCTCACAAATGCCTGGGTATCGATGTAACGCAGGATGTCCATGGCCGTGTCATCGTCGGTCAGGTTCTTGCCCCACACGGTCACCTCCCAGCGATCCGTGCGATAGCCGGCCTGAGCACCGACCACGGTGCGACTACCCGTTTGGGCCAGGTTGTGCACCTGAGCAAACTTCGAGCCCTCGTAGCGAATGTCACCGCCGACGTACCACTCGCCCGCACCCATGGGAATGCGGAACATGGTGCGCAGTGATGCCTGATGCTTCGGTGATCGCGGTGTCTGATTGCCCTCTACCGAGCCGTTCGCCTGAATACAGTCATAGTAGTCCTCAGCGCGCGGGTTACAGCCAATAAGGAGCGCCTGATCTGCGTTGATGTACTCGTCAATCTCAGCATTGGTGTAGGAATAGTTGGCCGTCAGATCCCAGTTATCGGTCAGCATCATGCTGAGCTCGGTCTCGAAACCGGTCACGGAGGTCTCACCCACATTATCGATAAATGAAGTCAGGGTACCGTCGGGACGCTGCGCATTGAAAGTCAGCTGCTGGTCTGTCCAGTCAATCATATAGAGTGATGAGTTCCAGGTGCCACGACCGTCCAGAATGGTCACCTTTGCACCGACCTCGTAGTTCCAGGCCTCTTCCTCGTCGTAGGAAATCTCTGGCGAGCCCGAGTCGTTGAAGCCACCTGGCTTGGTGCCTTTGGCAACGTTGCCATAGAAAGTCAGGTCGTCATTGGCCAGATAGGTCAGCGTGAAGCGCGGCGTGAAGCTGTCGAATTCCTCGCTGAAAGACTCCTCTACCTGCCCTGGCAAGTAGGGGTAGAAAACGGATTCGATCTCGTCCGTTGCCTGACGCACCTCAATGGTACCGGTCAAGGCATCGGTGAAATCAAACTCGACGCTACCGAAAATCGCGAAGTTCTCAACCGTCGTCTTTTCGGGGAAGCTGTTGGGCTCCTGCCGGGAGACGGATGGATCCAACGCAGCCTCAAAAGAAGTCAGCGGATTGATGCGGTCGTCGACGGTTTGCTCAAACTCCGAGTCATACCAGTAGGCACCTACCGACCATCTCAGACGCTGGTCGACCGAAGAACTCAAACGCAGTTCTTGAGAGAACGTTTCTTCCTCTTCCTCTTGTACCCGCCAGAACTGGCCGGTCGGCGAATAGAAGGCATTGAAGAATGAGAAGGCATCGTAGCCACCGTAGGACACGTCGATCTGGCGATCCGTTTCGGTCTCCTGATAGCCCGTGATACTGGAGATGGTCCAGCCGTTGCCCAACTCCCAATCCATATTCAAGGAGGTGCGCATCACGTCTCGCTCGATACCCGGGTTGGGGAAGAAGTCTGTCCGCAGCGTGACTTCGTCGTTGGTCTTGACCGTGCCGCAATAGTAACCGCGGGCTGCGGGACGCGAGGCGTCCGGCGCAAAACAGTTGTTGTAGTCTGCGCCTTGCAGCCACAACGCAATATGGTCGTCCTCGTCCTTCTGCGTTGTCAGCTTCAGGGATGCCTCAAAGGCATCGCTAGGTGTCCACAGTAATTTACCGGTGAAGGTGGTGGTCTCTTCGCCACCTACTTCGTCGCCGGTAATGGTGTTGTTGTACTCACCGCCGTACTCGTTAAAGCCAGCGCCAACGTAGAAGTACAACGAGTCCTCGACAATCGGGCCGCTGACATAGGCATTGGTGTTGGTGGTGTCATGCTCGGCAACGGTGATGGTGACCTGACCCTCCATTTCGTTGGTCGGGCGGCGGGTCACGTAGTTGATTGCGCCGGAGAAGGTGGCGCGACCGTAGAGTGCCGCCTGAGGGCCTTTGATGACCTCGACACGCTCGAGCATCTGTAGCTCTGTGGAAGCAATCGTGCCGGGTACGAAGACGCCATCAATAAAGAAGGAGGCGTTGGGAGAACCCAGAATATTGGACATCCCCCTCACCACCGGACGGTCGGAGTCGCGCCCAAACGAATTCACGAAGGAAAAGCCCGGTGTAAACGCCGCGATATCCTCTGGCGAAAACATGCGGTAATCCTGAAGCGTTGAGGCGTTGAAGGCCGTAACCGACAACGGCACCTCCTGCAGATTTTCCTCGCGCTTTCTCGCGGTAACGATGACCTCTTCAAGGTCCATTTCATCGTCTTGCGACCAAGCGACAGGCATCTGCGCCGTTGCGGCGATCGACATGGCCACCGCAAAGGTGAGTGGGTTTTTGATCAGCTTTTGCATGGGTAAGACTCCCCTATTGTTCGCGAGGGCTCGACCGCTCAGCCCCCGAGAAAGGCTTTTAGTTATATCTTTAGGTGTTTTGATAGCGGTTGCCGGCGACAATGTCAAGGCATACAAGGGTTGGCGGGACTAATTCCCTGCGTTTTCAGGCTGTTGGGCGGCGTCGGGCACGGGTTCAGGTAGCCGGAACTGCAGCGCCAAAACCACCTTCAGGGTGTTCGTAATAGCCGGAATGACCGCCATGGAGAGAGTGATGGCCAGCAATGCCGACTCCGGCTGGGTTGCGGTGCGCGGCAGCCCAGGCACAAAACCCATTGTGGATAACAAGACTCCGAGCGTCAGCGGCGCCGTGGCAAAGGCCAGTTTCTCCACAAAACTGTAAAGCCCGGCATAGAGCCCTTCCCGTCGCAGCCCGGTCTTTCGATAGTCGTATTCCATGACATCGGGCAACAGGCTCTGACCCATCAGCAACATACCCCCGTTGCTCACCGCCAATACAAACGCACGCAACATATAAAGCCCAATCGGCTCGCCGGGGCCCGATAGAAGCCAGGTCAGATTGACACAGGCGGCCAGTGCAGCAGATAGCGCCAGCGTATGCGCTTTGCTGAGTCGCTTGGAAATCAGCACCCATGGCGTGATCGCCGTTAGCGTGCCGACCATATAGGCGAGGCCATACCAGAGCATAATCGCTTCGGACTGCTGCATGACCTGCCGAACGAAAAAGATGTTGGTGGCCACGGTGGCGGATAGCGCATACAGGCCGAGATACTTGATGCCGAGCAGGATGAGGAAGGGTCGGTTGCTAAGCGCCGAGCGCGCCTGTTCTTTGAAAGGCACACTCAGTCGCGTCCGCTCGGTCGCCCCCGCATCCCGCGTCGCGATAAAACAAGCAACAGACGCAACCAGAATAATCGCCGCAGTGATCAGCGACATCATGGAAAACGCTTCGGTCTCTGGGACCCCCATCGTGTCACGTGCGTAAGCCACCAGCCGCGGGGCGAGAGCAATCCCGACAAAGGTCCCCACCGCAATCCAGGCGACCCGAAACGACATGAGCTTGGAGCGTTCGTATGGATCTTGCACCATCTCCGCGGGCATCGACATATACGGGACGTTGAAAACCGTATAGGCCGTCGCGGCCACCAGCAGCATGACAAGAATCCAGACCTGAGTGGGCACAAAGGTCACGGTATGCACCGAGAACAGACCGATGACACTCAGTGCCGCCAGGATGCCGCCCGCCAGTAGATAAGGCCTGCGGCGTCCCCAGCGACTGCTGGTGCGGTCACTGATAATCCCCATCAAAGGGTCGGTCACGCCGTCATAGATCTTGGAGATAAAGACCAGACTGCCGGCCACTGCGGGAGCGATGCCCACCGCGCTAATCAGATAGACCATGAGCATCGCCGTCTGGGTATTGAGCAAGCTCGACATCGCCAAGGTGCCGAGACTCCAGCCGAAATAGAGCCGCATTGGGCTACGTGTTTCGCTCACGCGTCGCCCGACTGACTACTCATCTTTTCCAGGGGCTCCAGCAAGCGGGCCACCCAATCGGCGCGCTCCTGATCAAACTGCTCATCGGGCACGAACGCCTCTAGCGCCTCTGCTGTGGGCACGGTGCCTGCCTCGCACAAAGCGATCAGTGCGTGGAGCTGCTCGCGTGTTGCCGCCAGCTCCTCACCCAGTATCAGCACCATCTGGTAAAGCGCCTGCATCGCCGGGTCTTCAAAGTAGGCAGGTTTGTCTGAAGGTTGGGCGCCCTGCTTCATAATTTGCGGGCACCGACCATGTACCACACCAAAGGGCCATCAATCTGCGGTTGGTAGGACTCAAAGACGTCCTCACTGGAGAAGCCCGCAGAGATCAGCGCATCGGGCACTGACGTCTCGGCAAAGGATTGCCAGAACGGCTCATCGTTATGGGCCACCTGCCAGTTCGAAAGCCACTGCTGGAAGGCGGGGGTATCGGGGCGTTGTGTCGGCACATCCTGGTGGACTACCAGACCGCCGGGCTTGAGTACCCGAAAACTCTCGCGCATGACCGCCTCCAGCATCTCGCGCGGTATCTCATGGAGCAGAATATTGCTCACCACCAGATCGAAGGACGCATCTGGGAAGCCGGTGGCACTCGCGCAGGCTTGCTTGAAATGAATGGGCAGGCCCAATGCCTCGGCGCGGGGATGGGCATAGCGCAGAAGCCCCGCGCCCAAGTCCACGCCGTGAATCTCTGCGTCGGGAAATCCGACGACATAGTTGCCGGTCTGGCCGCCGTAACCGCAACCCAAATCGACAACCCGCTGAGGAGAGAATCCGGGGAAGGTCGCCTCGATAAATCGCAGCACGGCCTGGCCTTTACTGTCCTTGGCACCGGTGCCTGCACCCCTGCTGTAGAGCGTCCCTCCCGCCTCCTGTAATGCACCGGCGTACCAATCGTCGCTGTCACGATCGAGACAGTAGCCACCGGGCTGACCGTGGTAAGCAGTGCTGGCGAAGTAAGTGGGCATGGCCAGCTCAGGATCCAACTCAATGGACCCTTTTTTTGCGGCCTTATTCCATTCCTTGGCAGCTTCGTCCAGAGCCGGCGCTTGGCGGCTGACCATGTCACCGAGCGCACGCCACATTTGCTGCTGGGAGCCGATATTGAGCGCGCTCCACGCGGCAAAAGCGGGATGTTTGTCGAGGGGCGCCACAGAAGATTCGGTGTCGTCAGTCACCTGCGCGTTGCCGAATTCGGCTTGCAGGGTGGAGCGCGCGAATTGGCCCAACTGGCGCTTGGCATGAAAAATAAAAGACTGCCTGCCCCGATCGCGACAGCTCTGCATGGGAGAGAGCGCGTGCACGGTTGACCGATTCATTTCCGCTGTTGGCTTGGTCATCGCGTCCGGCCTTTATCAAAAGCGCGCTGTTATCCAATGGATAAAGGAAAGCGCGCCGTGGGCGTGACCACGAATATCCTGCCTCACTGCGGGCCGGTCAAGTCCTGACGAACAGCGTTACGCGGCCTGAGGCGCCACTTGGGGGCTGGTATCCCAAGCACTGGGCCATTTCTCCTCGAGCATAGAGAGGTGCTTGAACAGCGTGCGGATACGCGCCGACTGCCGCAGGTCCTTGTGATGCAGCAACCAGGTGTACCCCCAATGAGCCGAGGGGACACCGGGTAATAGCATGAGCTCCGGGTACTGCTTGGCGAGAAAACAGGGCAACGCCGCGACACCCAATTTATTGGTCACCGCCACAGTGCGGGGTGTGATGCCGTCGATCAGATGTCGGCTTTTCAAGCCCAGTGATTCCGGATCGGGCAAGTCTCCGAGGGAGAGCGCCCGGCCCGAGGCGCGAATGCAGGTCAGCTCGCGGTGGCCTCGTGACGCCTCGCTCAGCAACTCTTTGTGAACGTAGTAGCCCAGGGAAATCCGGCCCAGTTTGATGCCAACGATATCCTTGGGAGGGCGCTTGTGTTTGGGGATACCCCGGACCGCGATGTCGGCCTCACGTCGCGCCAGATCCACGGGCTGGTCACTGACGGTAATGTCTAACTCAATGCGAGGATATTGGAGCGCAAACTCTGCCACAGCCTCGCCAATATGCGTCACCGGCACAGCCGGCAGTGAGAGTTTAATCCGTCCACTCAGTTCCGAGTCCTTCCCGGACACCTGCCGCTCAGCCTCAGCAAGCATTTCCTCAACCTCGCGCGCGGTGGGCAGTAGCTGATCGGCCAAAGAAGTGGCCCTGAAGCCATCAGGCGTGCGGTCAAACAGGCGACCACCGACCTGCCCCTCCAGCGACTCAAGGCGACGCATCACAGTGGTATTACTGACACCCAATTTGGCGGCAGCTTTGCGGGTGGAGCCTTCGCGAGAAAGGGCCAGCAGCACCTTCAAATCATCCCAGTTCATTGGGCTGTTCCCCCTGTTGAGGGGCGCTGCTGGCTTATCCATTACGAGACCAGCGTTTCCCCATTTTTGTCTTTGAGCACCACGCGCTCGTCGGACTCGGTGTCACCCGAGCACTGAAGCGTCATGGAAGAGTCGCCCTCGGGCGTCACCTTCAGCTTGAGTGTCTCGACACCACGATACGACTTGGTGCCGTACATTCTAACCCGCGTACCCTCGCCATACATTGTCTTCAACTCGGATTTGCAGATCGCTAATTGTTCGGCGGTGTCCGCTGAAACCTCGACGGTAAACGCTACAAGTAAGACCGACATCATCGTCGCCACACGCTTCAATAAACCAACTATTTTCATAACGGACCTCCATATTGGGTGGGAAGCACAATGCTTCAACGTCACTATACGGAGTTCAATTACGCAACATTTGTAACTTTAATAATCTCATAATGTATCGTTTTTGCAACAGTTAGTTTGTGCCCTTACCCCGCGGGCTGTTGAGCTACAACGCCGAATCAAGGACGATCTAACCTCGGTCTCCTCGAGGTTCCTATGCGCCGTTTTTTTGATTTGATATCACGTCACCTACTCATGCTCTCTTTTCTCGCTTTGGTTTCAGCCTGTGGCGGCGGGGGTTCCAGCAGCGCACCCGCACCTCCCAATCAAGGTGGCGGCACAGCGCCACCAGAGCCAGTGACCCCCGACTTCAACGAGGTCGACGCCGCGTTTCAGTCATTTATCGACGAGAGCCTTGTCTTTGATGGCATCAGTTATGTGGTGGTCGATGCAGGCGGCACACTTCATACCGGCACCTTCGGCGATCACACCGAAGATACGGTGGTAATGCTCGCCTCCACCAGCAAGGTGCCCGCGGTCATGACCCTGATGGCGCTCGAGGAAGATCCCGCCTCCACCTTCAGCATGAGCCAACCCATCGGAGAGGTGCTGCCCTTTGATGGGGTGTATGCCGATCGTACGCCGGCGCAATTGGTCAGCAATACCTCGGGTATTCCCGGCTTAAGGCAGCTCGGACTGTATGGGCCACACCTCTGTCAGTTCAGCTTTGAAGAATCGATCGAGTTTGAAGCCTGCGGGCAGATCCTGCTCAGTGTGCCGCTGCCGGATAGCCATGACGCGGGCAGCATCTTTGATTATGGCGGCAGTCAGTGGCAGCTGGCAGGTGTGACAGCAGCCGTGTCGGCGAATGCGACATGGAACCAACTGGTAGACCAATACTTGGCAACCCCCTGCGGGCTTGAGGTGTTCACCTTTGGCAACATGTGGGAAAACCTGTCGCTATGGGACGGGACACCAGACAGTTTACTTGGACAGTCCAATCCCAATATCGAAGGGGGCGCCATCACCAATCTTGCTGACTACGCAAAGCTGCTTCAGGTGCACCTGAACGGCGGCTACTGTGGCGAGACTCAGGTCCTCAGTGAGGCGGCGCTGGCCGAGATGCGGGTAGATCGAGGCGGTGTGGTGGCAGAAGACCCGGTCCCTTACGGCATGGGGTGGTGGATCGATACCGATAACCCGGGGGTCTACGATGATCCCGGCGCCTTCGGCTCTGTGAGCTTCCTGGATATAGAACGGGGCTTTAGTGGCTATGTTGCCATCGATGACTACACGCGGATCGATGCGGACGCGCCCGCCAGACTGGTCCGACGAGACATTATCCCGCTGTTGCAATCAGCATTTGATGCGGTGGCAGAGTAATTATCGAGGAGAGCGGCCCATCTGCTCGTAAACGGATGTATCGATGCTGATCATGGCGCTGTAGCATCGACACCTCACACTGATCAGTGCCACTACCCTAGGTCAGCCGGCACACCTGAGCTTAAAAAACCATAACGAGAAGAACGCTCCATGAATGCACCACTCCAAGATGTCAGCACCCTCCCTATCGACGCGATCGATGTCAGCGACGCCACGCTGTACCAACAGGATGCGTGGCGGCCCTACTTTGCACGACTGCGGGCTGAGGATCCGGTGCACTGGAGCGAGAACGATGTGTTCGGCGGCTTTTGGTCGGTGGCCCGCTTTGAGGACATCACCGCGGTCGACGGCAACCATGAGGCCTTCTCTTCAGAGCCCGCGATCACCATTGGTGACTACGGTGATGACCTGCCGGTCAGACAATTTATCGCCATGGACCCACCGATTCACGACGTGCAACGCGCCGCCGTACAGGGTGTGGTGGCGCCGCGCAATCTAGCTGATATGGAAGCGCTGATTCGACAACGTGTCAGCGATATTCTGGACGGCCTCCCCGTTGGCGAGTCGTTCAACTGGGTTGAGAAAGTCTCGATCAATCTCACGACACAAATGCTGGCCACGATCTTTGACTTTCCTTTTGAAGATCGCCACAAGCTGCCCTACTGGTCAGACATGGCGACCTCTCTACCCGAGATCGCGGGGAGTGATGGCGATGTGGACGAACGCACCGCCGCCTTGCACGAGTGCCTGGCCTACTTCACCGAGCTGTGGCACCAGCGTAAAAATAACCCGCCTGACACCATGGACCTGATCAGCCTGTTGGCCACCAACCCCAAAACGCAGGAGATGGTGGACGACCCGCTGGAGTATCTGGGCAACCTGGTGCTACTGATCGTGGGGGGCAACGACACCACCCGCAATTCGATCACCGGTGGCGTACTGGCGCTCAATCAGAATCCGGATGAGTACGCCAAGCTCAAGGCAGATCCCTCGCTGATCCCAAGCATGGTGTCCGAGGTGATCCGCTGGCAGACGCCGCTCATGCACATGCGTCGCATCGCCACGCGAGACGTCGAACTCGGCGGCAAAACAATTCGAAAAGGCGACAAGGTAGTGATGTGGTACCTATCGGGTAATCACGACGAGACCGCGATCGAGCGCCCTAACGATTTCATCATCGATCGCAAGAACCCCCGCTACCATCTCTCTTTTGGTTTCGGCATCCACCGCTGTATGGGCAACCGCCTGGGCGAGATGCAGCTGCGCATCCTGTGGGAGGAAATCCTCAAGCGCTTCTCTCACGTGGAGGTGGTCGGCCAACCCGAACGGGTATTGTCGAACTTCGTCCGGGGTTATTCATCACTGCCGGTGGTATTGCACACCTGATCGACTTCGCCGCAGTTCAACCGGCGATCAAAGCCCCAGCAGTCAGACCTTGAGCAAAAACGTCACTGGGCCATCGTTGACCAGTGCCACCTGCATGTCGGCGCCAAAGCGGCCTGTCTCGACCCGGACATCCCCTCTTCGCAACGCGTCTGCCAACTGGTTACATAAGTTGGATGCCTGTTGGGGTGGCGCGGCGGTCGAGAAGCCTGGCCGGTTGCCACTGTTAGTATCGGCGGCCAGCGTAAATTGCGACACCAGTAGAATGGCGCCCCCGGCCTCTGCAACGTTCAGATTCATTTTGCCTTCGGCATCGGCAAACACCCGGTAGCGCAGCAGGCGCTCGGCCATGCGGGTGACCGTTTGCTCGGTGTCCTCAGGCTCAACACCCGCCAGCACCAGAAGCCCGCGATCGATTTCGCCCACGACCTCGCCCGCCACGGTGACCGATGCCTGGGTAACGCGTTGCAGCAAACATTTCATGAGATAGCCCTAGAAACCTTGGAGCGAAATGCTCATCGAGTGAGCGC
>JAHEJH010000312.1 GCA_024638905.1 Luminiphilus sp. | reverse complement strand
GCATTGATCCTTTAGCATTAACGATGCATTGTGAACCAAACACACTGGCGCGCCGCCGGCGTCCGACACTTTGGCTGCGAGTGCTGTGCAAGTGCGGGCCGCGGACTGCTCGTCAGCCAAGTCAGTGGCCAGTGTCTCGACACCGGGCACGGGGCAGTCACGGCGGGAAATATTGATGACGGTAAATCCGCACTCAACAAATTGCTCCGCCGCTGCTGCGCCAATACCGGAGCTCGCACCGGTCAGTATCGCGATCGGGCCCATAAGGACTCCTGAGACATTTCAGAGGGCGACAGGGTACTGCAGGAACAGCTTAGGGTCACGGCCTCGCTGTCCGGCACTAGTTGGGTGGCCGCGCCTCCGGACTTGCCGAAAATGAGCGCATCACACACCATAACGGCAAACGATAAGGGGTCTCCCATGAGTCAGCTGGCGACACTGCACATTGACAAACAGGCGCACAAGTTTTCTGCAGCCCATTTCACCATTTTCTCCGAGACGGACCGGGAGCGCTTGCATGGACACAACTACGGCGTGTCGGCACGGATTGTGGCGGCGATGGGAGACAATGGGTTTTCGGCCGACTACAACGTGTACAAGCGGGCGTTGCAGCGACTTTGCGATGACCACGATGAGTACATGTTGCTGCCGAGTCAGTCGCGCTGGCTGAAGGTGGCTGAGGAGGAGGGCGAATATCTGGCGACTTTTAATGGCAAGACGCTGCGCTTCCCAACCGACGAGACGCTTCTTCTGCCCATCACCAATGTCACTGTAGAAGCGCTGGCCCATTACTTGCTTGATCAGCTGATGGAAGTGGCAGAGTTGGGCGATCTCGCGGAGCTGGAGCTTTTTGTCAGCTCTGGAGATGGGCAGATGAGCTCGGCCTGCTGGCGAGCACCCTAAAAAAACGCTTTTTTTTTGGAACTTTTCGCTCAAAGCCCTGTCACAGAGACAGTTGTTGAGATGGCGATGTCCGCGGGTGCACCGCAAGGGAAACATCTGAGCAGCGAGGGTCCGACTATTGAGATCCTCCCCGTTTTGAGTGGCTCCTTCATTGCCGGCTGATATCCAGCCGGCTTTTTTTTGCCTACGTCTCGCGGTGACAACTAGGTGCTCGCTATCGTTCTGAGCGCCCTCGCCATACGGTCATCAGGCTTTCTTGCGTTTGAGGGCCCGCAAGCGTATCTGTCACCGCGCCCTGGGGATTGACCAGCAGCGTCGTCGGTAGCACGCGCGGTCGCTCAACGCCAAGGGCGGCACCCGGGTCTTGCTCAAGCAAGGTGAAGGTGATCCCCATTTCAGCGGCCTGCGACTGCAGCGCTTCACCGGTTTGACCGTCGTAGTTCACGGCAAAGACCATCAGCTCGGTTCGGTCATCGAGGGCATTCAGCTCGGGTATTTCTTCCCGGCAGGGAGCGCACCAGATGGCCCAGTAGTTGATCACTCGCCACTGACCGGCTCCGGGCAACTGATCGACCGGTTGCATGCAGCCCTGCAGCCACAATGCCGTGAACACGATCAGGATGAGAAGCTTCATACCTAAGCGGTTTGCTCGGTGGCAAAGAGCTCCGCAAGGGGGGTCGCCAAACGTGACGATTCCTGATCGACATTATTCTGCAGCAGCGCAGCGGCCGTTTTTTGCCAGGGCATGGCCTGCTCGGCCAGTGCATAGCTGGGCTCGGCTCTGAGTAACTCAGCGAGTTCAGCTAGCGTGAAATGGTGGAGGTCGCGACTGAGAAGATAGTGCCCGCGGTCCAGCCGTTTGAGCAGTTGCGCGCTGATAAATGTGTCGCGAATGCTGCGCCAGCTGTCGGCATCGATGCCACCTGGCAGCACATCGTTGGCGCGAAGTATTTCCAGCTCAGCGATGCCCCGACCTTCCTTTTGAGCGCGCCAGAACAGAAAGAGAATATCCAGTGCCTTCATCAGGGTGGGGGTCTGCGCTTGTTCTTCGGTCTGGTAGGCGGAGAGGCTGTGGGCCAAAACTGCGCCAATCAAAACGATGATCCAGGTCACATAGATCCAGAGCAGGAACAAGGGCACCGCAGCGAAAGCGCCGTAGACCAGGGTGTAGCTGGATTTAGCCATGATGGCAGTGAAAAGCATTCTCGCAATGGTGAAGGTGATTGCCGCGAAGACACCGCCGATCAGGGCATGACGCAAAGGGATCTGGCAGTTGGGTACCACGGCATACAGGCAGGTG
>JAHEJH010000052.1 GCA_024638905.1 Luminiphilus sp. | reverse complement strand
CTGCTGAGCGCGACGCCGTTGGCGAAAGCAAAGGGTGTGTCGCATTTGGCGATCTGTGGTGTCACCACCCCGATACTGCCTGCAGGGATCGTCTCGCTCACGTTAGAGCCCGAAAACCAGGCCCGGAGGCAAGCCCACGGTGAGTGCGGCGTGTCGCAGACCGATTTGCACGACGTTAATGCCGATGAACACCAGAATGGGTGAGAAGTCGATGCCGCCCATATTGGGTAGTAATGAGCGGACGGGGGCCATGACGGGTTCGGAGGTCTGCCAGATCAGCTCAATGGCAGGATGGCGGCTTCCGGGCGCGACCCAACTGACAATGATCATGGCGATCAGTATGAAAAAGTAGAGGTTGACCAGCAGCGCGATCACGCCGATCACACCCCATAGCAGCAAGGTTGCGAAGCCGGGCAGCGCCCAGCGCTCCCCCGCTATCCAGACGATCCCCATCAGAATCAGTGACTGCAGGAGTACAGCCAGCACCCACACAGCCCAGTCAATTCGGCCGGTCGCGGGCATTACTCCGCGCAGAGGCGTCAGTAGCGGGTTGGTCATTTTCACAATCATTTGCGACAGGGGGTTGTAGAAGTTCACCCGAGAGGCGTGAAGGACCCCGCGCAGAATGACCACAAACAGCAACAATGCGCCCAGATTGCGAATCAAATAAAGCGATATTTCCGTGCCGGCAGTCATCAGCCGAACTCCTCTCCCAGGGCTTTAGCGCGCGCAGCGCATTGCCTCACAGCTTCTGCTACCACCGCATCGAAATCATGGGCCTGAAGTGATTGCAGCGCCTGCGCGGTGGTGCCGCCGGGGCTGGTCACGTTTTCGCGTAGCGTGGCAACCGGTTCCGTGGCCTGAGCTGCTAATGATGCGGCGCCGAGAGCCGTCTGCACAGTCAGCGCCATTGCAACTTCTTCTTCGAGTCCCAGTTCCGTACCGGTCCGGGCAATGGCTTCAATCAGTGCAAAAAAGTAGGCGGGGCCACTGCCCGATACGGCCGTTACCGCATCGAGTAGATCTTCGCGAGTCACCCAAACGGTTTTACCCGCGGCGTTGGTCACCTGCTCTGCGAGTTCCCGATGGGCAGCATCGACCGAGTCGGGCGCGTACAGTGCACTCGCACCCAACCCAATCATGGCTGGTGTGTTGGGCATGCAGCGAATGATCGAGACGTCTCCGCCCAGCTGAGACTGGAGCGAGCTGATTGGGATGCCGGCCGCAATAGAGAGCAGTGCCGTGCGAGGCCCCAGCTGGTCTTTAATCGCGGTCAGCGCGGCGGGGATGACTTGAGGTTTTACCGCTGCCACCACCAAGTCTGCATCCTCGTACAGCGTGTCAGGCGAGGTGCTGAGGTGCGACAGACCCATGGCTTCTAGGCGCGACAACGCTGCCTCGCTAGGGTCGCTGGCCCGGAGCTGGTTTGGAGAAATTCCCTCGGCGATCAGACCGCTGATCATAGCGCCGGCCATATTGCCCGCGCCTAAAAACGCAATAACAGGTGCCACTTCAGATGACATAGGATGGCGGGTGTCCGTCACAAACGAGCTTAATTATACCGTGCCCCAAAAATATCTGTGCCGACGCGAACGATGTTCGCGCCCTCACTGACAGCAGCCTCCAGATCTCCCGACATGCCCATCGACAGGGTGTCGAGCTGGGGCAGGGAATCAGACAGGCGAGCCATGAGTTCCATTAGCTGACGAAAGGGCTCGCGCTGCTCGGCCTGGTTGATGGTCGCTGCGGGGATCGTCATTAATCCGCGGAGCCTCAGCCCCGGCAGTTCGTTAATGGCTCCCATCAGCTCAGGCGCTGCATCCGGCCCGACACCGGATTTGCTGTCCTCGTTGGAGGTGTTGATTTGCACCAACACATTGAGTGGCGCTTTGTCGTCTGGGCGCTGTTCACTGAGTCGGCGGGCTATTTTTAAGCGATCAATACTGTGTACCCAGTCACTGACCTCGGCGATCAAGGCAGTTTTATTGCTCTGGATTGGGCCAATGAAGTGCCAGCACAGCGGCAGGTCGGCGAGCGCAGCCGCTTTTTCCGCCATTTCCTGTGCGTAATTTTCACCAAACGCAGACAAACCGAACCCATGGGCCTGTCGGACGAGCTCGGAGGGCTTGGTTTTACTGACTGCCAGCAGGGAAACCGCTCCTGTAGCGCGCCCTGACGCCCGCTCCGCGGCCCGAATCCGGCGGTCGACTTCTGATATATTGCGCTCAAGTTCAGTCGGTATCATGGAGGCATCATAAGGAAGTTGATCCGCCATGTGCTAGCCCGACACTGGCGGAGAATGTGACATGGATATCACTGAATTACTCGCTTTTAGCGTCCAGCAAGGCGCTTCAGACCTCCATCTTTCGGCAGGCCTGCCACCGATGATCCGAGTGGACGGCGACGTTCGCCGCGTCAATGTGCCCGCTCAGGATCACGCTGAAGTGCAGGCGCTGGTCTACGACATCATGAACGACCGTCAGCGAAAGGATTTTGAAGAATTTCTTGAGACGGACTTTTCCTTCGAAGTACCGCGTGTCGCACGCTTTCGCGTCAACGCTTTCAACCAGAACCGTGGTGCGGGTGCGGTTTTTAGGACGATCCCCTCGGAAGTACTGTCGATGGATACCCTAGGGATGGGCCAGGTATTCCGCGACATCTCAATGTTGCCCCGGGGTTTGGTGCTGGTCACTGGCCCGACGGGCTCGGGCAAGTCCACCACGTTGGCCGCGATGATCGACTTCATCAATGACAGCCGTTACGACCATATTCTCACGATTGAAGATCCAATTGAGTTTGTGCACGAGAGCAAGCGTTGCCTAGTGAATCAGCGCGAGGTCCACCGCGACACGCTGGGCTTCTCGGAGTCGTTGCGATCTGCGCTACGGGAAGACCCGGACATTATTTTGGTGGGCGAGATGCGTGACCTCGAGACGATCCGTTTGGCGCTTACGGCTGCTGAGACGGGTCACCTGGTCTTTGGCACCCTCCATACGACATCGGCAGCCAAGACGATTGACCGCGTGATTGACGTTTTTCCCGCGGCCGAGAAAGCCATGGTGCGCTCGATGCTGTCTGAGTCTCTGCAGGCGGTTATCTCACAAACCCTGCTGAAGAAGAAAAGTGGCGGTCGGGTTGCGGCGCACGAAATCATGCGCGGCACGTCGGCGATCCGAAATCTGATTCGCGAAGACAAAGTGGCGCAGATGTATTCGGCCATTCAGACAGGCCAAGCTATTGGCATGCAAACCATGGATCAGTGTCTGCAAGGTCTGGTTGAGAAGCGCATCATCACAGTGGAGGTCGCACGCGAGAAAGCGCGGCAGCCCGACAGCATTACGTCCTGACGCTTACTGCTCGTTGAGCCAGGTAGTCAATATGATGGCCGCGGCTTCATCATCGATTGGTTTGGCCGCGAAATCGCCATTGTGCCCCGACGCCAGCGCGGCCGCTTTGGCTTCACGACTGGACAGCCGCTCGTCGACCAGCGTCACGATACGCTGGTACCGGCCCTCGATCTGACGCGCGAACTTCATCACTCTTTGGCTGATGTCGCTCTCTGATCCATCCATGTTAAGGGGATGACCGACGACCACACGCTGTGGTTGCCACTCCTCAATCAGTTTGGCCAGTGCGTCCCAGTCCGGCACCCCGTCTCGTGCGTTGATAATTGCCAACGGCTGAGCGGTTTGCGACAGGGTGTTGCCCACCGCCACTCCCATGTTGCGCAAGCCGTAGTCAATTGCCAAAACGGTTTCGTGGGCGGTCACAATCAGGCATGCCCTGATTCAGTGCTTAACAGATCGATATCGATACCCAGTTGTCGGCCCGCCGCAGTCAGCCGCTCCTCGACGGCGCTCCGGAAAAGAATATCGGGGTCTGCCTGCACGGTCAGCCAACTGTTTTCCGCCATTTCTGCCTCGAGCTGGCCTGCCGACCAGCCGGCATAGCCCAGCGCCACTAAATAATCTTCGGGCCCCTCGCCGGCGGCGATGGCACAGAGAATATCCCGTGACCCGGTGAGACTCATTTCATCCGTTACCGGCTGGCTTCCCTCCCAGTGGGGTTCGCCGCGATGCAGAACAAAACCGTGATCGGTGGCCACCGGCCCGCCCGCCAGAATCGAGGTGTCTGGACACGCTGACGAGATATCAATCTCAAGGTGGGTCAACATATCGTTAAGTCCAATATCCAGACAGTGATTTACCACAATGCCCATTGCGCCCTGTTCATCATGATGACAAAGATAAGTGAGTGAGCGGTTAAAAAAGCCGCTGCCTATCACAGGCGTGGCTAAGAGAAAGTGACCCCGCAGCGATTGCGGCGATTGACTGAGGTTTGCGTGTTGGTCTGACATGGCGGCCGGCTCCGTCAGCGACGAAATTGCCAAGTGCGGATGATATCGAGCTGCTGTGTTTCGCGCGCCAATGCTTGGGGAAAAGGTGCAAAGGGCGCAAGCCTCTCGACGGTATCGAGGGCCGCCCGCTCCAGTGCTGCGGATCCTGAGCTTTCTAATAAATCAATTTTCCGCAAAGAGCCATCACTGCGGACGCTCACCTTAAGTCGCACATCGCCATCACCATGGCGCAGTGCGAGGCCCCGGTAGTAGGCGTTGCCAAAACGCTCGATGTCGGCTTGCCACTGAAGCAGGTAGTCGGCGTCCAGCGCCGCACGCGCGGCCATCGGGGCTTGCCGGGGGCTGGCAGCTGCCGACATGGTCAGTCCAGACGGCATCACCGAAGCCGTGACGGGCCCGGTCCGCTCAAGAGGCGCCGTATCTTGAGGGGGTGGCGTCATGGGAGCCGTTTGGTAGAGAGAGCCGAGCTGATTCGCCGAGGCTTCAGCTTGAGTGGTCTCAGGCGCCTCGGCGGCGGGCGCCAGAAGCACGGTGACCGCACGACTGGCGACCTCCCGTGCAGAGTCTCCCGCTGGAGAGAGCAGGAAGCCAAAAATCACAACCAGGTGGATGCCCAGCGATAGCAGGAAAGCGGGTGGCAGTCCTGTGCGAGGAGCCAAGGCCACCGCGGGTGTCATGCGGGTCAGGAGGACGCCCCTGTCAGCGGCAAGCTGTCGAGCAGCTGGCCTGCAATATCTAGCCCGGACTCTGCCTCGATTTCCCGGAGGCAGGTCGGGCTGGTGACGTTAATTTCTGTGAGGTAGTCGCCGATCACATCGAGGCCGACAAAGTAGAGCCCGCGCTCCCTGAGGGTAGGCCCAACCTGATTGGCAATCCATTGATCTCGCTCTGTGAGTGGCTGCACTCTCCCGGAACCACCGGCAGCGAGATTGCCCCGACTCTCGCCTGCAAGAGGGACTCGTGCTAGAGACCACGGTATCGCTTCGCCGTTAATCATCAGAATCCGTTTGTCACCCTCTTGAATGGCAGGCAGGTACTGCTGTGCCATGATCGTTTGACGGCCGGATTGGGTGAGCGTCTCCAAAATGACGCTGACATTCGGGTCACCCGGTTGCGCGCGGAAGATCGCACTACCACCCATGCCATCCAATGGTTTGAATATTACGTCGTCATGTTGTGAGTGAAAGGCTCTTAACCGATTCATATCTCGGCTGACCAAAACCGGTGGGCAGCACTCTGGGAATTCGGTGGCGAACAGCTTTTCATTGCAATCTCTCAAGCTTTGACAGCGGTTAACCACCAGGGTGCCTTCCCGCTCGGCCCGCTCCAGTAGATAGGTGGCGTAGATGTACTCCATGTCGAAAGGCGGGTCTTTGCGCATGAGTACGACGTTGAGTTCGGCGAGTCGCAGCGCGGTTTCGTCACCGAGGTCAAACCAGCGGTCAGCATTGCGATGAACCGTCAGGGGCTGGGCGGTAGCCATGGGCTGCTCTGCGTCGAGAAACAGGCCATCCGGCTCGATATAAAACAGTGTCCAGCCACGATCCTGCGCCGCCCACAGCAGCGCCAGAGTGGTATCTTTCTTGTAGTGAATGGAGCCAATGGGATCCATTACCACACCGAGCTTGAGGCTCATTTGCGGTCCTTGTTTGGACGGGGCTGGATATCTTGCGATCCACAGCAATTCCCCGCAAGCTCTCACCGCCCGAAAAGCGGGGTATTTTGTGGTCTTCTGAGGAGCGCTATGGAGCTGCTGTTTGTCATTGTCGCGTGCGTGAGCCTGTTATGTGCCGTCACTGCGGTGTTGCAGGTTCGCCAGATCGGCTGGGCCGTTTGGCTGTGGTTTTTTTCCGGATGGGTCACCGGCGAGCTGGCCGTCTGGCTTATCGGGTCGCAGATGGTTTTCGTTGCACTCTGCGTGCTGTTGATCGGTACCGGGGCGCCGGGCTTTGCCTTTGGACTGTCCTGCTTTTTGGCGGCCTGGGGTCTGCTGGCGTGGGCGCTCAGGGACGGCTTTGATGCCGGTACGGCTTTTCACCGGGCGCTGCGCGTTGCCCTCGGCGCAGATTTTTTGAATCACATTCCGGAGGCACAGCGGGCCAAGCTGACCCAGCAGATTCACAGCCAAGAGTGGATATGGCCGTTTCGTTTTCGTCGCCCCGGCGTGCGCTATGTGCGCAATGTGAGTTATTCCACTGCAGGAAAGCGGGGGTTGCTGGACATCTACACCCCGGTGACTCAGGGAGCGCGCCGACCGGTATTGCTGCATGTGCATGGCGGCGCTTGGATGATGGGTCACAAGTCCCATCAAGGACAGCCGCTGCTGCACCGCATGGTTGAGCTGGGCTGGGTCGGGGTGTCTATCAATTACCGGCTGGCCCCCCGGGACGCCTACCCTGCTCAAATAATCGACGTCAAAAAGGCCATTGCCTGGGTGAAAACCCACATCGAGGAATACGGCGGTGACCCGGAATTCATCGTCGTCACGGGTGGCTCGGCGGGGGGGCATCTCTCTCTCCTCGCAGGCCTCACCTCCGGTCATGCCGACTGGCAGGCAGGTTTTGAGGGCGCGGATACGGCGGTGCAGGGTGTGCTGGCGATGTATCCGGTTGTGGATCTCACCAACCGGCACGGCATTCGGCAGCAGGCCAGTATGGATGGATTCATCAGCCAAAAGATCATCCAGCAGACCCGAGAGGCGGCACCACAGGTATTCGAGGATGGCTCGCCTACCTCCTGGATCCACCGTGAAGGCGTCGCCGAGGCGGCCCCCCCGTTTTGTATTGTTCAGGGGACCCATGACTCGCTGGTTTGGGTTGAGGAGGTGCGGCGCTTCGTTGCCGAATTGGCGCCGCTCACCAGCGTGCCGCTCGTCTACGCAGAGCTGCCGCGTGCGCAGCATGCGTTTGAGATTTTTCATTCACCCCGCACCAGTCATTTCTTAAACGCGGCGTCAGCGTGGTTGGAGTGGGTTCGCGCGCAGCATGCCAAAAACCCGGTGGCTTCCGCGAGCAGATCTGAGATGCCGCTCACAGAGGAGCGGGGTAGTAAAGGCCAATGATGCTCATGCGCCCTGTCACTTAAGGGGAAAGTGCGGTCGCACGTTCTCAAAGGCAATGTCAAACGGGTGCTCGGGTTCTAGCGGTCGACTTCAGCCCGGCATCTCCCCCCAATAAACGCTGAGGGCTGATAGCGCGACGACGGGGGCGGTCTCTGTGCGTAGCACTCTCGGCCCCAATCGCAATACGCCGAAGCTGTTCTCGCAAGCCCGAGCTACCTCCTGGTCTGTTAACCCCCCCTCCGGACCAATCAATAGTGCGGCGTCTGCCGGCGCTTCCTTACTGTCGCGGGATCGTGTTGCCCCGTGATCATCGCAATGCAGCACCCATTTTTGCTCAGCCGCCACACTCTGAACCCATTGCTCCAGCGGTTGCGGCGATGAAACACTTGGTATTCTCACCCGCCCGCATTGCTCGCAGGCGCTGATGGCAATTTGCTGCCAGTGCGCGATACGCTTTTCGATGCGGTCCGGCGGGATGCTGAAGTCAACGCGCTCGCTGCAGAGCGGTGCGATGGCACCCACACCCAGCTCGGTTGCTTTCTGAATCGCCCATTCAAATCGGTCGCCTTTACTCAGACACAAGCCCAGCGTGGTGTAGACCGGCGACTCTGTGTGGGGTGTGGAGGCTGCACCAATATCAACGCTGATCTCGCGTTTGCTGACGGTAAGCACCTGAGCTGCGAACTCCTGCCCGTCGCCATTGAACAATGCAATCTGCTCTCCCGCACGGGCCCTGAGCACGCGTCCCAGATGCTGGGCGACGGTGCCCTTCAGGACCACTCGATCACCGGGTGTCAGCGGTTGGTCAGTAAATAGTCTGGGGTTGCGCACACTTACACCTCAAGCAGAGGCGCCAGTGTACGCTGATTCAAAGGGAGTTATGGAGGCGCCAGAGCCTCAGCGCCTCGTCACAAGGCCTATTCAATAGCAGCGAGTGATGTGGTCAGTATTTGTAGCTATCGGTTTTGAAAGGACCGTCCACGCCCACGCCAATGTAGTCGGCTTGCTTGGGGGTCAGCTTGGTCATCACGCCGCCGAAGCCCTGCACCATGAAGGTTGCGACCTGCTCGTCGAGCTGCTTGGGCAGCACTTCAACCGTGATGGCCTCTTGGCGTGCGTCACCCGCCAGATCGGCGAACCGCTTGTCGTACAAATGGATCTGTGCCAGTACCTGATTCGCGAAAGACCCATCCATAATGCGTGAGGGATGCCCCGTCGCGTTGCCCAGATTCACCAGGCGGCCCTCGGAGAGCAGCAGCAGATGATCATTGGTCTCGGCATCTCTCACAATTTTGTGCACCTGCGGTTTGATCTCCTCCCATTGCCACTCCGCGCGCATGTAGGCGGTATCAATTTCGTTGTCGAAGTGTCCGATGTTGCAGACCACGGCGCTGGATTTGAGTGCCCGCAGCATGGCCGCTGTGCAGACATTAAAGTTGCCCGTCGCGGTCACGATCATGTCAGTAGTGCCCAACAGTTCAGCATTAATCGCATTGTCCGAACCATCATCGACGCCGTCGATAAAAGGTGAGACCACTTCAAAGCCGTCCATGCAGGCCTGCATGGCACAGATCGGGTCGCACTCGGTGACGCGCACGATCATGCCTTCCTGTCGCAGCGACTGCGCCGAGCCTTTACCAACATCGCCGTAGCCGATGACCAGAGCCCGTTTCCCCGCCAGCAGATGGTCGAGGCCACGTTTGATCGCATCATTCAAGCTGTGTCGGCAGCCGTACTTGTTGTCATTCTTTGATTTGGTCACCGCGTCGTTGACGTTGATCGCAGGGACCTTCAGCTCGCCATTGGCGAGCATCTCGTAAAGGCGATGCACGCCGGTGGTGGTTTCTTCGGTAATGCCGTGGATAAGCTCGAGCATCTCCGGGTACTGCTCGTGGAGCATGGCGGTCAAATCGCCGCCATCATCCAGCACCATGTTGGCATCCCAAGGCTTGCCGTCGGCGAGGATCGTCTGCTCAATGCACCAGTCGTACTCTTCTTCGGTTTCGCCTTTCCAGGCAAAAACCGGGATGCCAGCTGCAGCGATGGCCGCTGCAGCGTGGTCTTGGGTCGAGAAGATGTTGCAGGACGACCATCGCACTTCGGCGCCGAGGGCTACGAGGGTCTCAATCAGCACGCCGGTCTGGATGGTCATGTGGATGCAGCCCAGTATCTTCGCGCCAGCAAGGGGCTGTGCGTCGCGGTAGTGTTCCCGCAGCGCCATCAGAGCGGGCATTTCGCTCTCGGCGATCTCCAGCTCTCTTCGCCCCCAATCGGCGAGGTGAATGTCTGCGACTTTGTAGTCAGCGAAAACGCTTTGCTCAACAGCAGTGTTCATAATCTTTTCTCTCAGGGTTCGGGGGTTAACGGCCGGCAGCCGCGCGCAACGCATCGGCTTTGTCCGTGCGCTCCCAGGTAAAGCTGTCGCCCGATCGACCAAAGTGGCCGTATGCTGCGGTAGTACGGTAAATGGGGCGCTTCAGATCGAGCATATTGATAAGGCCTTTTGGCCGCAGATCAAAGTGCTCGCGGATTAATGCCACGATGGCATCGTCGGCCAGTGTGGCGGTGCCAAACGTGTTGACGGAGATCGATGTAGGCTCGGCGACACCAATGGCGTAAGAGACCTGTACCTCGCAGCGCCGGGCGAGGCCCGCCGCGACGATATTTTTGGCTACGTACCGACCGGCGTAGGCCGCAGAGCGATCGACTTTGGAGGGGTCCTTGCCCGAAAACGCGCCGCCGCCATGGCGGGCCATGCCGCCGTATGTATCCACAATGATCTTGCGTCCCGTCAGGCCGCAGTCCCCCTGCGGACCACCGATGACAAAATTACCCGTTGGGTTGATATGGAACAGCGTGTCGGCGTGCAGCCACTCTGCGGGAAGAGTCGGTTCGATAATTTCCCTGCGTACCGCCTCGCGGAGGTCTTCCTGCGAGATATCGGGGTCGTGCTGCGTAGAGAGCACAACGGCTTCCACGCGCTCGGGTTTGCCATCGGCGCCGTAGCGCATGGTGAGCTGGCTCTTCGCGTCCGGCCGCAGCCAAGGTAGCGCGCCCGATTTGCGTAACTCAGCCTGCCGTTCCACCAGTCTGTGCGAGTAGTGAATCGGCGCCGGCATCAGCACGTCGGTCTCATCCGCAGCAAAACCAAACATCAGACCCTGGTCCCCCGCGCCTTGGTTGGCTTCATCGGCCTCGTGGGTACCGAGCGCAATGTCCGCCGACTGCTGACCAATGGCATTGATGACCGCACAGGTGTTGCCATCGAAGCACACGTCGGAGGAGTTAAAACCGATGTCCAGCACGGTTTTACGAATGACTTCCTCCAGCTCGCCGGGGGT
>JAHEJH010000298.1 GCA_024638905.1 Luminiphilus sp. | reverse complement strand
GCAACCAGAAGACACCGTGAACTCTGATGGTAGATCAAGGAACACTCTCACCTTCAGTGGCATTGCACTCTACGCCGCCGATTTTTTTGCCGGGTACGAGCGCGGCAAGCGCGCACTCAAACCACTCCTCGATGAGGCCATTCTGCAGGGGCGCTTATCGGGTGAGCAGTTTGGGGGCCTCTGGAGCGACGTCGGCACGCCTGAGCGCCTGGCGGCGCTCAACGCTTAACTTTCTCTGATCAGTCGCGTCGACTCCGCTGAGGCAGTAACATACGCGCAACTCGTTACTGAGCGGACCTCATGCAGCCTTTTGTCATTGCGCCCTCTATTCTTTCTGCTGATTTCGCGCGTCTGGGCGAGGAGGTGGAGCAGGTGCTGGCCTCAGGTGCGGACTGGGTGCACTTTGATGTCATGGACAATCACTATGTGCCCAATCTCACGATTGGTCCCATGGTGTGTCAGGCCCTTCGCGACCATGGCGTCACGGCGCCCATTGACGTGCATCTCATGGTTGAGCCCGTCGACGCGCTCATCGGTACGTTTGCTGATGCCGGTGCCAGCGTGATCAGCTTTCACCCGGATGCGTCCATTCATGTTGATCGTTCGCTGCAGCTGATTCGTGATGCCGGCTGTCAGGCTGGCCTGGTATTTAACCCCGCGGCCGGTCTCGAGCCTCTGAAGTATGTGATGGATAAGGTGGATCTGGTGCTGCTGATGTCGGTGAACCCCGGCTTTGGTGGCCAGTCATTCATCCCTTCGACCCTCCCTAAATTGCGCGAGGCGCGGACAATGATCGACGCAGCAGCGCTTCCCATTCGTCTTGAAGTCGACGGCGGCGTGAGTGCAGCCAACATCCGGGAAATCGCGGAGGCGGGCGCAGACACTTTTGTAGCCGGTTCAGCGATTTTCAATCAGCCCGACTATCAGGGAGTGATCGATAAAATGCGGCAGGAACTCGAAGTTGCTGTAGTCGCATGAGCGAGTCAGTGTCGCAGCGCGAGTTCACTGCGCTCCAATCTAAAGGCTTTAACCGAATACCGGTCAGCCGAGCCCTGCTGGCTGACACCGAGACGGCGCTGTCGGCCTACAACAAACTTGCCAGCGGTCCTCATTCTTATTTATTTGAATCGGTTCAGGGTGGTGAGCGCTGGGGCCGATACTCCATTATCGGTCTGCCCGCCTCGCGCTGGCTCACGGTAAACGGCCACACGCTGACCCTTTTTGATGGTGGCGCACCCAGTGAAGTCATTGAAGGGCCTGACCCCCTCGCGGCCATTGATGAGATCGTAGGTCGGTATCGCAGCGCTCCAATGGCGCACCTGCCAATGTTCCATGGTGGTTGGGTGGGTTATTTTGGATACGACACCGTGCGCTACGTGGAACAGCGGCTTGCCCAAAGCTGCCCTGAGGACACGCTCGGGGTGCCGGATATCTGGCTGACACTCTCCGAGGAAGTGGTCGTCTTCGATAATCTGGCCGGCGCACTGACTTTAGTCGTCAATGCCGACGCTGCTTTACCCGATGCCTACAGGCGCGCGATGGATCGCCTCGATGCGTTGGAGGCTCGGCTTGCGCAGCCGGGGCCACCACTCGAGCCCGTCTCGCTGAGGCCGCTCGATACGCGCGACGTGGAGTCACAGGTTGAGTTTTCGACCACGCAGGAAACCTTTGAAGATTGGGTATCCGTTATTAGGGACTACATTTTGCGGGGAGACGTGATGCAGGTCGTCCCGTCGCAGCGCATGACGATCCCCTTCGCGCAATCGCCCTTGACGCTGTATCGCGCGCTGCGCAATCTGAACCCTTCCCCCTATCTCTACTTTGTCGACCTCGGTGAGTTTCAGATAGTGGGTTCCTCACCTGAGATTTTGGTCCGCCTTGAGGGCGGCGAGGTCACCGTTCGACCTATTGCAGGCACTCGTAAGCGCGGCAGCTCTGCCGATGAGGATGAAGCGCTCGAGGCAGATCTGTTGAGCGACAAAAAGGAGATCGCTGAGCACCTGATGCTGATCGATCTGGGCCGCAACGATGTCGGTCGTGTTGCCAAGGCAGGTTCCGTCCGGCTCACCGAGCAGATGGTCGTCGAGCGTTACTCCCACGTTATGCACATTGTCTCTAACGTCACCGCGGCGGTGCGAGATGACATCGTAGCAATCGATGCACTGAAAGCGGCCTTGCCCGCGGGGACGTTGAGCGGCGCGCCCAAGCT
>JAHEJH010000043.1 GCA_024638905.1 Luminiphilus sp. | reverse complement strand
CCACCGCCATGTCGAAGGCGGCGGGATCTTCGCCGTAATAGGACCAGGCCTCGCGGAATAGCGGTATGAACCACTCAAGCGATGACAAGAGTGATTCCAGATCCAGGCTCTGTAGCCATTGTGTCAGTGCGTCATAGCGCTCGAAGCCAGCAGGGTCTGTAACCACTTGGGTGCCATCGTCGCTGATGGAGAACGTGGCCTTGGGCCGTGAAACGGGCAGGAGCTTGTAGGGGACGTCACCCTGCGCCATCAGGTAGACCACGCTGGCGCTGCGCTCAATGATATTGCCCGGTATCAAATACTGCTGTCCGGCGGTGCCCAATGGAATATCACCTACGGCATCGCGCACCGCGTCGTCGCTCTCTTCAAGTCGGGGTAACGGGTCCTCGACTGGCGCAGGAGGCGGAGGCGGAGGCGGTGGTTCTACTGTAGGCTCCTCGAGCGCGGTAATTGCCGGCGCAGGTGGAGGAGCGGGTGGAGCGGCCATTACGGGTGGCGCTGTGCTTTCTTCTTCCGGTGGCCATATCCCGGTCAACAGGACAACGCCGCCAGCGATGACCAATAAAAGCACAAGGATGAGCCCCGCCTGTGCCGCGGAAATGGCCCCTCTTTGCGCGCTAATAATATGGAATTGCTCGGACATCGCATGCTTTCCTAATTGCACAAGATCTAGCCGCTCAACCAGAATATTGAGTGATTTGAGCCCACCGCGCCACCGGAGTGCCCGGTGGTGTGCTTAATACCAGCAATAACGAAGCGCTATTTAAAATGGCTGCACCTAGACCCTCGTGAGCCCACTACTGGTTAAGGGTAGCGACCGCCTGCATCTCAGCCAGCGCCTGTTCAAGCTGATCGACCAAGTCATCGAATACCTCTATCGTCGCCTGGATGGGCTCGGGCGAGGTCATATCGATGCCGGCCTTTTTAAGCAGTTCAATAGGGTAGTCATTGGAGCCAGACTTAAGCATGGTCAAATATCTTTCCCGAGCAGGCTCTCCTTCCTCAAGAATCTGCTTGGCCAATGCTGTAGCGGCAACGAACGAGGTGGAGTACTGGTAGACGTAAAAGTTGTCACTGCGTAAAAAATGGGGTATCCGGCTCCACTCGATCTGATTGAGTTCGTTGGCGTGTACCGCGTCTCCGTAGTAATCATTGAATACGTCGGCGTAGATCGTGTTCAGTACGTCTGCAGTCAGCGCTTCGCCGGCCTCGACTTTAGCGTGGGCGCGCGCCTCAAAGTCAGCAAAAGAGGCCTGTCGATAAAAACCGCCCCTGAATTCATCAAGGTAAGAACTCAGGAGGTAGGCGCGCTCGCCCGCCGAGGTCGCCTCAGCCAGCATTTTTTGCATCAGGATCGCCTCATTGGTCATCGACGCAATTTCAGCGATAAAGGTCCGGTAGTCGCCATAGACCTGTGGTTGGGTATTGCGGGTCAGGTAGCTATGGATCGAGTGGCCGTATTCATGGGCCAGAGTTGATACATTGTTCAGCGTGCCCTCAAAATTCATAGAGAGATAGGGCTTTGATGTGTAGGTGCCCCAGCTGAACGCGCCGCCGCGTTTGCCTCGGTTGGCCATGGCATCGACCCAGCCCTCGTCGAAGCCTTTCCAGTAGACGTTGATGTACTCCTCGCCGAGAGGCGTGAGGGCCTCGGCCACGATCTCCTTGGCCTCATCAAAGCTCACGTCTTTGATCGTAGGAGGCACGATAGGTGCGTACATGTCCCAGATTTGTAGCCGGTCCACGCCAAGCGTTTTTTCCCTTAGCCGGAGGTAGCGTTGCAGAGGCGCGCTGCCTTCTCGTGCCGCACTGATCAGGTTATTAAAAACCTCAATTGGAATGGCATTGGTGTAGGTGGCGTGCTCCAGTCGGGACTCAAAGCCTCGGGCGCGTGCGAAAAATACTCGGCTTTTAACGTGCCCCTCATAGTTCGCAGCGAGTGTGTGATTGAGGGTCTTGTAGCCCTCAAACAATCCTTTCCAGGCGGCTTCGCGCACCCTGCGATCAGTCGAGTGCAGGAAGGCCCCGTAGCGACTGTTGGTGAGCTCAACCTCATCTCCTGACTCATCAATCATGGTGCCGAAGGACAGATCGGAGCTATCAATGGCGGTGAAGACACTGTCAAATTTATCGAGGGGGTCCGATGCCATCGCCAGCAAGCGCTCTTCGGCCTCGGATAGTGTGTAAGGACGCATGCGTGCGGTTTCGTCGAGATAGTGTGCATAGACCTCGAGTCCCGGCGTGCGCTCGATGAACTGGGTCAGCGTCTCGTCGGGGATGGCCAGCAGTTCGGGTGTGAAGTAGGACAGGGCTTGCTGGTACTGGGAATAAAGCCCCTGAGCCTCCGAGAAGCGCGCGGCATTCTCGGAGATGCGGGTGTCTTCATAACTCTTGAGCCCAGCGTAGACATAGAGATTGGCGATGATGGTCTCGACCGCTTGGATGCTTTCAATGGCCTGCAGCAAGCTCGCTCCGCTTTCACCCAGTTTGCCCCGATGTGTTGACATCGTGGGCAGTTCGTCGAGAAATCGCTCCCGATCTGCTTCCCATGCGGTTGCGTCGGCATACATATCGGTGAGATCCCATTTGAACTGCGCATCAATGTCTGCGCGCTCAGGCACGGCTTTGGCAAAGACCCAAGGCGAAGCCAAAAAGAGTAGGCCGGTAAGCAGGCCGCAAAAGAGAGTTTTGATCGGTGACATGGGCGTATCGTCCTTGAAGTGTCCAGTGGTGTTGCGTCAAGCGGGGGGTTTGGTTGGCGTCGTGCTCCGCGGGCCATCAGCCTAACGGATCAACGTATTGAAAACGAGATTTACAATTGCCGTGGCGAGGAAGCCGTATCCGCGGCACCGAATCGCACTCCGCCCTCTGGTTGCGTGTACGTGTCGAGCCCGGCCACGGCGACCAGACCCATGGCGTCCAGAGAGAGACCGCCATCGCTGCGCTGCGCCGTCTCGGAGTAGTGCAGATGCTGAACTTCGCCAATGATCATATGCGTCCCGTTGATTTCCAGCGGGTGATGTTCCCGCAACAGGCATCCGATTTGTAGCGGTGAGCCTTTGATAAACGGCGCATTAAATTCAGCCAGCCACTCCGCCTCAAAGCCACAGGCATCAAATTCCGATTGATCTTTGGGGTAGGCCGCTGAGGTCTGATGTGCCTGCGCGGCGTGATCCAGTGAAAAACCGTTCAGCGTCCAGCACCGGGTTTCCAACAGGTTATGGAGCGTGTGCCGCTCGCTGTTGCCCGTGCTCGGGCGCAGAATCATTGCCAGTAGAGGTGGGCTGGAGCCTAGGTGAAAATGCGAGCTCACGATGGCGAGATTCGTTTGGCCCGCTGTATCTGAAGTGCCCACCAGCATCGCGGACTTGTACCCAGGCAGGCTGTTGATGAGCAACGCCCGCTGTTGCGACGCCATAGCCGCGATGTCGTGCGCGGTGAGGTGCGCCAGCGTCAATCTGAGGTGCTCGATTCGGATTCCAGAGGGTAGCGCTTAGCGTAGCGGCGGGTGGCCCACTGTTGGTAACACCAGCTAGCAACTGGTCTCACCACGGGCCAAGACAGCCAGCGCCAGAAAAAACCGATGCGGGTGTATTGCCACGCCGCCACGTTGGCGTCGAGTCCGACGACCCACTCGGAACCACGCTTGAGGTGCAGATTTTGCAGCAGCGTCCCCTTGTCCGGACCCTCTGCACCGACCGGGAGCGTGTGAATGTCCTGCAAAACCAGCCGGTCAGACTTCAGTTTCGCCAGATGGGACATCTCCCGCTGGCACAGTGGGCAGCTGCCGTCGTAATAAAGGGTGTCGGGCTCTTGCATGGCCATTTTACGACTCGCCATGTGCTACGGATGAGCAATAGCCTTTTCGGGAAGTGAACAGTAACGGGACGAAGATTTAGGAGTCAGAGATAAGTGCTTGAATTTGCTCCCTTAAGAACGCCTCATCTCCCTTACGAAAACCGACATGGACTTCTCTGATGAGACCGTCACGGCCGATCAGATAGCCTGAAGGCATTCCCGCCACCGCAAAGTCACGTCCGGAATTGCCCGTTTTATCAATGGCAACCGGGTAATCGACTGGGTAGCGCTTTAAAAAGTCGAGCGCATCCTCATCGACATAATCGACGCTGATCGCCACCACACCAAAGTCTGCAGTGTCGAACTCTTTAGTCAGTCTGTTCAGGGCCGGCAGGGACAGCCTGCAAGGCCCGCACCAGCTGGCCCAGAAGTCCACGTAGGTCACTCGGCCGAGATACGTCGAGTCCGTCACGGTGCCTTCACCATTCGCAATCAGGGGAAGCTCCCACGCCGGTTGCGGGAGTGGCTCATCAAGCGTGATGTGCGAGCCGCGCTCTGCCAACGCGATCGGTGCCAGCAGGACGCAACCGACTAATCCCGCTAGACCAAGGCCGCGGGAGAGAAACCGAAAAAGACTCGTCAGTCTCACAGATATTGCCTCAGCGGTTGCGACCCAGTCGCTCATGGGCATCCACCCACTCATTGGTACGCGTCTTCTTATCGACCCGCGCTGCACCCGAGAGTGAAAGCTCTCCGGCGACGACCAGCGCCGCGGCGATTTCGCACAGCTTGAGGGCTTTGCCTTTACCCTCGCAGCCCAGCATCCGCAGGCACTCGCGCTGAGTGGGCAGGGAGGTGCCGCCGCCATAGGTCGCCATGATCACAGCGGGCAGCGTGATAGAGAAGTAGAAATCGCCCTTGCTTGTCGCGCGCTGGTAGGTCGTGCACTGATTTGACTCGCCGATATTGGCCACATCCTGCCCAGTGGCCAAATACAATGCGGCCAGGGCATTGGCAGGATGGTTGGCGTTGTTGGATGAGTTGGTCAGGAGGGCGGACAGCGTAGAGATCTGCTGGCCATAGGCAATTTGCTCGGGGGCTACCCGCAGGTGCTTCATCAAAATATCGCGGGGCACCGTGATTTCCGCGGTGACGCGCTTGCCGCGGGTTTTGAGCAGGTTCACAGACGACGTCTTTTTTTCCGTATCGAAGTTGCCTGAGAGCATGTAATGCAGCATCTCGGGGCGTTGCTCGTTGATCCATTCGCAGGCGATAAAGGTCGCCCTAGACACCATATTTTGGCCCGCAGCGTCCCCGGTAGAGTAATCGAAGCGAGTGAACACCATGCTGTGTGCGTGGTAGCTCTCGATGTCATGCAGTTTGCCGACTGAGGTTGAGGTCTCTGCTTTGGCCTTGATGGGCTCAAAATTGTCTTTGAGCCAGAGCTGAAAATCTCTCGCCTGACGGGCGTTGCGGAAGATGAACACCGGCGAGCGCTGCATCGATTCCTCGGAGACGGTGGTCAAGACGCCGCCACACTCCCGAATCACCTTCATGCCGCGGTTGTAGGAGGCCAGCATTGTGCCTTCCACCGTTGCCATGGGCACGTAAAACTCGCCCTGCGCGTGCTCACCGTTGACTAATAATGGGCCAGCTACGCCGATGGGAATCTGCGCGACACCCCAGAAATTCTCGATGTTGCTCTCCATTTCATGGGGATCGAACGAGAACTGTTTCGAGTGGTCGAGCTCTGCGCCAGTCTGCTGCTCGATAAACTGCTGGCGCTGCTCGACGATCTCCTTGCTGTAGTCGTCCTCAGCGCTGCGGGGTATTTTATTGTGGTCGCTCATAGCGCATTGATCCGTTGTTTTGCCTTTTGATACTGGTCAGTGAGCTTAGTGACGTAATCCCCTGCGGTGCCCAGCTCTTTAACCGCACCGATCCCCTGGCCGCAGCCCCATATGTTTTTCCAGGCTTTGGCGTCGGTATTGCCTCCTGATCCAAAGTCCATTTTGCTCGGGTCGCTTTCGGGCAGGTTGTGGGGGTCGAGGCCGGCTGCCTCGATCGATGGTTTGAGGTAATTGCCGTGAACACCCGTGAATAAGCTGCTGTAGACAATGTCGTCAGCGCAATAATCCACGATGGCCTGTTTGTAGGCTTGCTCGGCGTCCGCCTCTTCTGTGGCGATGAAGGCGGAACCAATGTAGGCGAGGTCAGCGCCCATTGCCTGGGCGGCCAACACCGCGTCACCCGTCGCAATAGAACCCGACAGCAACAGCGGGCCGTCAAACCACTCACGAATTTCCTGAATGAGCGCCATGGGAGAGGTCGTGCCTGCATGACCGCCGGCACCCGCTGCCACAGCAATCAGCCCATCGGCGCCTTTTTCGATGGCCTTCTTGGCGAAGCGGTTGTTGATCACATCATGGAGCACGATGCCGCCGTAGCTGTGGACCATCTCATTGACCCATTCCTTTGCTCCTAAAGAGGTAATGACAATCGGCACCTTGTACTTCACGCACATGTCCATATCGTACTTGAGGCGCGCGTTGGAGCCATGCACGATCTGGTTGACTGCAAAGGGAGCCGACGGCGCATCCGGATTCGCTTCGTCATAGGCTGCCAGTTCAGAGGTGATCCGCTCCAGCCATTCTTCCAGAACGGGTTCTGGGCGTGCATTGAGCGCAGGGAAAGAGCCTACAACGCCGGCTTTGCACTGTGCTATCACCAGATCCGGGTTGGAGATGATGAAAAGAGGGGCTCCCACGACGGGCAGTCTTAATCGGTTCTGTAATGCGGGTGGCAAGGCCATTAACGCTGTCTCCTGAACAAAAAATGTGAATGGTGCGTGACGCTAGCGTTCAAGTTTGGGAGAGGCAAGGGGCTGCCACTGTCTCTCGCTATTCACTCGATCAATACGCTGTGCAGCATGGTTACCAGCGCGCATAATGGGAATTGCACTGGAAAAAGTTTTGGCATGATATGTGCCAATAAAGGGCCACGCAACCTCCGCTGAATGAAGTCGATCGAACACCATGTATCAACAATACTTCGGGCTCGCTGAGGCTCCTTTTTCGATCGCGGTTAATCCCCGCTATCTGTTTATGAGTGCGCGCCATCGTGACGCGCTCGCACATCTGTTGTACGGCGTAGGCAGTGGGGGTGGATTTATCCTGCTGACCGGCGAAGTGGGTACCGGTAAGACCACCCTCAACCGGTGTCTGCTTGAACAATTACCCGCGAATACCGACATCGCCATCGTGCTGAATCCCGCGCTCAGTGCGGTCGAATTGCTGGCGACGGTGTGCGACGAATTGAAAATTGACTATCCCAGTGGCACGGACAGCCTCAAAGTGCTCACCGACGCGCTGCACCAATTCTTGCTACGCAATCATCAGGCCGATCGCCGCACGGTGCTGATGATTGACGAGGCCCAGCACCTCGGGTTCGAAGTGCTAGAGCAAATCCGTTTGCTGACCAATCTCGAAACCGATGAGAAGAAGCTGCTGCAGATAATACTCACCGGGCAGCCTGAACTTGCGAGCATGCTGGCGCGATCAGAATTAAGGCAGCTCAACCAGCGCATCACCGCACGCTTTAACTTGACGCCGCTAGACGAGCAGGAGACGCGTACCTATGTCCGTCACCGTCTGCAGGTCGCGGGCGCGAAAGACGGGCGAGAGATCTTTAGTGGCGCAGCGCTGCGTCAAATCTATCGGCTGAGCGCGGGTGTGCCCCGGGTGATCAATCTCTTATGCGATCGGGCAATGATGGGCGCCTATGGTCGTGATCAGGCTGTCGTCTCGCCGAATCTCGTGGCAGAAGCCGCCAAGGAGACCTTTGGCGCGCAGGGTACTGTGGGAACGGCAAGTGCCGCGCCATGGGTGAGCGAGGCGACCATTCGAGGCGCAGTGCTTGGCCTGCTGATAGCTGCTGTGGCGGTGGCAACTGTGTTGTGGGTGGGGAAGACCGGACGTCCTGCAGGAGATCACGCGGTGCGCCCTCCGGCGATCGAATCGATCGACCGGCAGGCGTTGGTCGCGGACCAAAAGCCTGCGGCGACAGCAGAGGTTTTGGTTGCCCGGGTCGATCCCTGGATTCTCAATGCGGGAGAGGCTGAGCTGGCGCTGTGGTCGCTGTGGTCCGGGCAAGCTCTCGCGGGGGGTCTCTGTGAGCAGGCGCCCGATGCCGGTCTGCGGTGTGCTAGAAGCGACGCAGACACTTGGAACGCCGTTCAAGCCAATAACCGGCCCGCGATACTCGATATTCGGCAGCCCGATGGATTTGCTGGAAAGGTTTTACTGGTCAGCATGAGCGACTCTGCGGCGCTTTTAAGGGCGGGTAAGGGCGTCTGCCAGATGCCACTGGCGTCACTGGCAATGTATTGGCGAGGTGGGTTGAGCTACCTGTGGAGCGGCCCTGAAGGCTGGGTCGGGCCCTTAAGCGAGGGCGATCAGGGATCCGTTGTGACGCAGATCGTCGCTGATTTCTCTCGTCTGGATGGCTTGCCGCCGCCCCCGCTTGATGTTTTCACCCCTGCGCTGACCGAGCGGGTGAGACAGTTTCAGCAATCTGTGGGGCTAGAGGTAGACGGTGTGATTGGGGTCAGGACGTTGCAGGCGCTGAATGACGCGCTGGGTGTGAGCCCCACGCTGGCCATGACCTTTGAGAGAGCTCAGCCGATGGGGGAGGTGTCCGCATGTCTTTGATCCTCGACGCATTGCGGCGCTCAGAGGATGGGGGCGTTGCTGCCAGCCCGCAGCCGGCCTTGCTAGCGGAGCAGGGTGGGGGATTGGGTAAAAAATGGTTGGGAGTCGTCGTATTAGTCTGTGCCGGGCTGGGTATTGCCGCAGGATGGATGATGCGAGGTGGCGCAACTGATCCCGTGGAGAAAGAACAGGTTGCCCCCCCCATTTCCGGCTCGCCGTCATCGGGTGATGGCGGCGTCTCGTCAGAGCCGCTGCGCGATGACGGTATGTCCTCTGCGCCTGGAACTGCGCTATCGCCATCTACTCCGCTCGCATCAGCAGCCGATACATCATTCGTCGCGGCCCCGCAAAATAACGTCGGATCGGATGCGGCTAGGGCTGAGGATGAGCGGATAGCGGCGCTGCACCAGCAAATGTGGTCCGATGCAGCCTCTCTCGGGGCAGCAGAAGGTCAAGGGGCAGACCAGCCCGGCGCGCCAATCTCGGCAGAAGAAAAATTGGATGCGCCCACGCTGATTGAATCGGCTCCCGCCAATTCTTCCTCCAATTCTCCCTCGATCGCACCGCCGATCGATTTGGTGGCGGCGATCGAGCGCGCGGCGCGCGAGGTGGGTGAGCCGAGTCTTGTTCCTCACCCGACAGTGCTCCTGGAAAATCTGTCGCAGCAGCAGAAAGACCAGATCCCAACGATCGTCTACACAGAACACGTTTATGCTGAGGGCGCCGCGCCGTTGGTCGAACTGAACGGACAGCGCTTGCGACCGGGTCAGCGGACGGGTGCGATTACGGTGGAAGATATTCTGGTGGATAGCGTGATTTTGCGGGTGAACGGCGTCTCGTTCAGGCTGCGCGCACTGAATACTTGGGTGAATTTGTGAGGTCGAGCCAGAGCTGAGTGCTGAGGCTCGCTCAATCGGTCCTCAGCGCGCCAACACCCTCACGTTCTTATCCCGCAACCATGGTTAATCTAGTTGGCGCGCTGTGATCACTCAGTATGGATCTCTCGGGTGCCAAGCATAAACGCGCTCATGGCATCGTGCACCTCACGTTGCCTGAGAAACGGGCTCAGCCATGGAGCTGCGACGTCGTTGGCAAATAAAGGTATGTTGGCGCCAGTGTGCTCCTCACTGAAACCATTATTGGTCGCGTAGTTGATTCGCATCATGCCGCCTTCGGGGGTAGCAATACGTGCTGTGAGACCCGGCGAGTAAATGGGGATCGGATAACTCGAATAAACACTGGGCTCGGGCAGGATCTGCGCGGCCTGCGCATGGTCTGCTGTGACGAGGATTGCGGTATCCGGATGCTGCCCGGCAAAAGAGAGCGCCAGCGCAAGTGACTCCTCAAGTTGCTCAATCTCGCCAATTGAGCCGCAGGGATTGCGCTTGTGGGATTGCTTGTCGATCGAGGCCGACTCGATCATCAAAAAGAAGCCACGATCGTTGTCCTGAGACAGGTGTCGCAGTGCCAAGTCTGTCATGCTCGCCAGGGCGGGCGTTCCCTCATAGTCGGGATTGGGCTCGCAGGACATGGGTTCGGGCTCTTCAGTGTCGCCGAGGTAATCCGATAGGTGATGTAGCCAGCTCGTTTCGGTCTCCTCGCCAACCCGCGCATTAGTGCCTCGCCACCGGACTTCCAGCGTCTCCTCATCAAAGGTTCCCAAGATCGGTCTACCGGGGGTTACTGAGTCCAAGTCAGTTTCGCGACCCAGAATGCGATAGCCCTGTCCAGTCGCCATTGCGGCAACGGTCTCACCGTCGATGGTGGTTTGTTCCAGAAATTTGGTGCCCCCGCCCAGCAGCACCTGAGCGCCACTGTTGACCAGCTGTTCGATAATGGAGCCGGGGCCGCCGTTGTCGCGGGCGTCATCAAGGCAGGCAGGCTGCGGTATGCCGTAATAGGTGCTGCCCAGCACTTCCTCGGGGCCTTCACAACTTCTCGCCGAGACATGCGCGAGGAAAGACGCGGGCGTCGCGTCGGTCAATGATGACGTGGTGACCAGCCCGACCCGGAAGCCACTGTCCAGTGCCCGTTCTGCAATGGTGGTCAGGTCGTTGTCTTCAATGTCGGTCGCAATGCGGCCGATCTGCGTGATGCCGCCGGTCGCCAGAGAGGTCGCAGTATTGGCGGAATCGGCTACGTACAGTGGTTGCCCCTGCTCGGAAACCGTTTCTACCTGCACCGATGCCCGATACGGCATCTCATCGAGGGTGAGCTTGCCGCTCATGCCGGTCAGGTAATTGCGGCCCATGGTGACATGCTGATCGTCGAAGCCATCTCCAATGATCAGAATCAGATTG
>JAHEJH010000295.1 GCA_024638905.1 Luminiphilus sp. | reverse complement strand
CACGTCCGCCTCGTCAGACCATTTAAGCAGCGGCAAAATCGGCCCAAACGGCTCTTCTTGGACGATTCGCGAGTCCTCCGGTGGGTTATCGACCAACGTGACCGGAACAAACCACCCCGCTGCCGAGTCATCGATTTCGCCGCCCAACGCGAAGGCGTGTCCATTGTCTTGGCAATCCTTGAAGTAACCCTGAACCTTGCCGTACTGCATGGAGTTTTGAATCGGTCCCAGGTGAGTATCGGCCTTGGCCCCGTCGCCGACCTTAATGTTCTGCTCTATAAACTCCACCAGTGCGTCACGGACTTCGTCGTAAACATCCTCATGGACGTACAAGCGCTTGGTGGCATTGCAGAACTGCGCATTATTCTGGAACGCGGCCCAAAAAATTTCGGGTGCCAGCGCCTTGGCATCAACATCTGGCAACACGATCGCCGGGTCGTTACCCCCCAGCTCAAGTGTCACCCTTTTAATGGTTTCCGATGCCGATTTCATGACATGCCGACCGGTCTCCGTCGACCCGGTGAAGGCAATCTTGTTGATGCGAGGGTGTGTGGTCATCCAGATACCCAGATCATCACCGCCGCTCAGGCCGTTAACCACCCCCGGCGGAAACGCCTGCTGAGCAAGCTCTGCCAACTTCAGATCGCAAAGCGGCGTATACGGAGACGGCTTGAGAATCATCGTACAGCCAGACATCACAGCCGGAGCGATCTTCCAGATAGCCAGCAGAATGGGGAAATTCCATGGAACAATGGCACCCACCACGCCCACCGGGGTGTAGCGCGTCACCACACGTCGCTCTTCTGTGTCCTCGACCACCTCGTCAGGTAGCCGCTGCGATGCTACCGCTCTGAGCCAGGCGACCGACCCGAGCACTTCCCATTCTGATCCAGCTCTCGGCTTGCCCTGCTCGGCGGTCAGCAACGACATCAGCTCTTCGGCATGCAACTCGATGAGATCCGCATAGGCCTCCAGCGCTGCCTGCCTCTCATCAGCAGGCGTCGCGGACCAAACTTTCAGTGCGCGGTGCGCTGCGTCGACCGTTTGATCTAGCTGCTCCTTGGAGGCGTCAGGCACCTGCGCAAAAACCGATCGCGTCGCAGGATTAAAAACGGGCTGCGTCTGCTCAGTCGTCACTGCTTCGCCGTTGATGCTCATCACAAAATCGGTCTGTATTTTCATTTTTCTCTCCAACTCACTGGAATTCAGCTACTCATCAATCTGGAAAAACTATTGTGAAAGCACCTCACTAACTGCGCGCAGCGCAGCCCTTATCGCCGTCTGCACGTAGGCGGCGGCCTCCGCGTCAGAATTGGCGATCGCTATTCGACCAATCGGCTTCCGCCCAAGCTCGTGAGGGGCCTGCCCCGCTGGCCAGTCGGGATCATGCAAGTCCATATATTCGTAGGCATAACCGTGCGCCCACCGGTTGACCGTAATCGCCTCAACATCCCGTCCGGCATCAAATCCTGCTGACCCGAACATGCCTGCCAGCTGATTTATGGTCGCGGCTTCAATCTCTTCAAAGGACATCGATAGCAACTTGTGGCGACCCAACCGATAGGCATCGCGCGCAGACATTGCATTGGTAACTTGCGGAGTTGGCGAGTGCAGCATCCACATCACCACTGGATCATCAGCTCCTGAAGGCACCCGAAAATCACCCACGTTTACGGGAGGAGCGGACGCGAGCAGACTGTAAAAGCTGCCAGGACACTGATAGCCGCTGACACCTGCCTTTCTCACTGCTTCTGAATTGCGCAATAAGACATTGGTGCAAATAAAGGGCGCCTTCACGCCATATGCCAAGTGCTCCTTTTGCGCCTCAGGCAGCTCCGGGCAAAGATGCGGCACGATCCCGCCGTAGCCCGCCAGAATGCAGTGCTTGGCGCGTACTGCTTGAGCCTGCCCGTTGGCCACGTAAGTGACCTCTACCTGATCATCGTCAAGGTTCCTAGCGTTCACCACAGTACTGTTGAGCCGCAGACGAACGAGCTCACTCTCTCGGTCCAGTTGCGAATAATCGAATTGGCTCGTGACCACGTTTTGCTCCAAATCACCGCCAACGACCGCGGGGATTAATTGGCGCACCAGTAGACGAGCGACTGAAGCGTTGCCGTCGGGGAACATTGGATACCGGTAAGCGTCGGGATCAACCGGTTCTTCGTCACCCCCGCTCTCGGCCATAGGCATAAAGGTGTTCAAGCCGGGCGCCCCGGCG
>JAHEJH010000037.1:8261-10864 GCA_024638905.1 Luminiphilus sp. | reverse complement strand
CGAAAGTCGTCTTTTTGTCTATCGCATCGAGAAAGATTGGGCGACGTTGGTAGATGCCATACAGTCATCTCGCAGTGATAACGTCGTGAAGAAGTCCGTCAAGGAGCTTAAAGAGAGTCTTGTAGCAGTGGCGCCGATCTTCATGGAGAAGCCATTTTTCATGAGTGAAGAATTCTCTCTGGTGGATTGCTGCGTAGCGCCGATTCTCTGGCGATTGCCGTCATTGGGCGTGGACATCCGGCCCAGCAAGCAATCAAAGCCACTCCTTGATTACATGGATCGTCTGTTCAACCGGGAAGCGTTTCAGGAAAGTCTGTCCATTCAAGAGCGGGAGATGCGCTCCTAAAGCGGCCGGTCTCCCTTGAACTCGAGCCGCCCCTACATTATCCGCGCTATCTATGAGTGGATCGTAGACAATGATTGCACCCCCCATCTGCTGGTCGACGTGGATCACGAGGGCGTCGATGTGCCCCAAAGCTATGTGACCGACGGTCAGATCGTGCTGAATATCTCCCCCAACGCTGTGGTGGGTTTGGAGATGGGGAATGACTTGGTTCAATTCAATGGCCGTTTTGGCGGCGTGGCAACCGATATCGTCGTGCCTATCACGGCGATTCTCGGTATCTACGCGCGAGAAAACGGGCAGGGGATGGTGTTTGACGCGGCTGAAGAACCGGATGACCCTCCAGAGCCGCCAGCGGGCCGCGGCAGGCCCAGCCTTAAAGTCGTCAAATAGTCGGCGCAGGAATCAGCTCAAACAACTGCACAACCCGCTCTGCACTGCCGACCTCCGCTGCTTCCAGCGACACGCGGTCAGCCTCCTCCTCGGTCATCATACCCATGAGATAGACAACGCTGTTTTCCGTGACAACCTTGACCCGGGTGCCGGGCGTGTCAGAGCTCGCAAGCAGTTTTGACTTGACCTGGGTTGTGATCCAGGTGTCGTGGCTGCGGGTGCCCATACTGGTTGTAGGCCCGACTTCTAATTCGTTATAGATTCGCCGGACGTCTTCAATTTTTCTCACGACGTCGGTTGCCAGCGCTTTGAGCGCTTCCGAGGGCACTTGTCCTGCGAGCAACACGAAGCCGTTGAAAGATACAATGCTCAGGTGCGCATCATCGTAGCCTTCGTCTGCGGCATTGATATTGACCTTGGCCTTGGTTTCGATACTTTCGTCGGTCATCTGTTGCCCGAAGGTCCGTTCGCCGGGGTCCTCCTCGATAGGCCCCGCGCCGGCACTCGACATGATCGAGCCGCAGCCGGTTAATAGCCCCGTTAACAAGAGGCTTAAGAGTAACGATAGGCTCACAAGTCGTTGTCGTATCTCGGTCATGGTTCAGTCTCCCATTGGCCCAAATGTATGGGTGTCGATCAGTCGCGCCAGACAGATTGCCAGCGCAGCGTTCAAGGTTAGCCGGGTCTCAACATCCTCATCGATCACTGTCATGCTGAGCCCTGGGCCCCGGTTGCCCACCCAGATCGCCCCTACTTGCCGCTGTTCCAGCGCGACCGCCAGTCGCTGAATTTCTGGCTCGCCTAATGCGCCCGCAAAAATAAATGCCACGTCGCCCTGTTGTCCCAGCGCCTGAATCTGCTGCCCCGCCCAATTAACGCCCGTCTCAACAGATTCGATGTGGTGCTCTGCCAGTTCGACAACCGGCAGACTGGGACGTTCCCTGAGTACCCCGCGGTGGAGCAGGCTCGCCAGCGCGGTGGCGCCGGCGCAGTCCGCACCCAATCCGATGCTGAACAACTTGTGCTCGTTGAGGATGGCCTCGGCAGCCTGTTCTACAGCCGAGCCAGTAGCTTCAGCGAGGCCGTCCATTGCCAGACTGGTTGTCTCCAGGTGCCGCTGGAAAAAGTCAGAAATAAGGGGGTAGAAGTCCACGATGCCGTTAGAGTCACTGGTTTTGGGTTAGTCAAAGGCAGCGCGAATCCACACGGGTTCCACGTCACCATTGGGCGCATCATAAGCGATCACATCAAAGCGGCAAGGGTGGTGTGACCACGCCGTTTGTCGGTTGACGAATAGTGCGGCACAGCGCTTGAGCTTGCGCTGCTTTGCCGCCGTAACACTATGGATGGCACTGCCAAAACGAGTGCTGCCGCGGTACCGCACTTCGATAAAGGCCACACAATCGGTGTCGCGCATGATGAGGTCGATCTCGCCAGCTGGGGTGCTGAAATTGCGGGTGATCAGTTGAAGACCATGCTGCATTAAAAAATGTTCCGCCCGCTGTTCCCAATACTGGCCGATCGGCTTCACTGTCATTCCTAGTGCACTGTATCCGCTTAGGGTAGCGCTGCTGGGCTGATCCGAGCAGCATCAAATGTAGCCAATTCCAATTCCCGCTCCACTGATCCGTCTTGCTTCCTGCGTAATAAGCCGGTTTGACCTCGAACAACCCACTGCTCTGTCTCGGTGGTTTGCTGCCAATGTTGTGCCAAGGTTAGTGCGTCGCGCCCCAGTGCCCGCAGGCGACTCAGTCGGTCTGTCATCTCCGGTGGCAGCATGGCGGGTGTTTCTACAAACACCACGCCATTCAAGTCGCGGTTACGGGTATCGGCCACACCATCATTGATGGCTGAGGTCGCGTAGACA
>JAHEJH010000037.1:0-8251 GCA_024638905.1 Luminiphilus sp. | reverse complement strand
ATATGAAATACCAAGAGGGGACGCCAGGCCCGCGCTGTCGCCGCATCGGGCGCCAGCATAAAAATGCATTCGAAATCGCTGCGTCCACGCCCTCGCGCGTCGACGGGCAGGTCGAAGGTGCGTTCAACAGCGCGAATGCGCTGATCACTGGAGCCGGATCCGAGCAATTTACCCATCTCCGTGTTGGTGTCGGCGGGGTTATCAACAACCAGCTGTCCTCGGATACGACCGCCATGCTGGGTCCAGCGATCGGTGAATGACGAGAGCAGTCGTGCGCCACGATCACTGTTCATGCCTACCACGATGGCATGGCGACAGGCTTGTCCAAAAGCGACGTCGGCGATTTGTCTCGCTTCGTCCTCGGGTGCGAGGCTGAGGCTCATCCAGTTTCGATTTGACGATCCAGCCAGCGAGTCGGTCTGGTTAAGGGCAATAACGGGCACCGTCCGTTGAGCCATCTGCCCCAGCGAGGCGACATCCTCCTTGATCAGAGGTCCGATGATTAGATCGGCCCCATCCGCCACGGCTTGATGGTAAAGGTCTTTGACGCCCGCTGGCTGGGTGGAATTCAGAGTGGTGAGAGTCGGGCGGCTTCTCGGGTCAGGAAAGAGGGTATAGAGCTGATCGATCGCGCCGCTTAAAACAGCTTCTCCTGCGCCCGCCAGTCTGCCCTCCAGTGGCAGCAGCAGAGCGATGTGGTCGACAGTCTCTGATGTCACCCAGCGCTCCACGTGCCGCGGCATTGCCGGGTGTTGTGGTGGCGCATTCGGACGGTTGATCCAGCCGGCGAGGGCTTCAGGGCCCTCGCGATACACAACCTGCATTTGCAGCCATTGACGCCAGTTGGGGTCGCGGGCTCCGCGGCTGGCTTCGGCAAGGGTTGCCGTGTCTAGCCTGAGCAAGTACCCAAACAGTCTATCGCTGACCGCTTCATCTTGACCGTTCCCCGCGCGGGCGTGTGCTCGTTGAAAGAGTGTTTCTGCCGCTGCCAGCCAGTTCCCCGCCAGCGCCTGACGTGCCTCCCGTTCCTGAAGCACCAGATCCAGTGCGGCGGTGTTGTCCCTAGCCAGATTGGCCAGTAGCTGATCGGCGAGGTCGGTGTCTCCTGCAAACCAGGCCAGCACGCTGTCAATAAACAAGAGTGTCGATGCGTCTAGGTCGGCCAGCATTAACTGGTTGCGCTCGTAGCGTGCTGCCAACACAGAGTCGGTTTTGGCAAGGCGGGTCACCGTCTCAATTGCTTTTAAGTTCATCTGCTCTCCTTCGACAGGGAGCGGCAGTGTGTCATCGACCACCAGTAAGGGTATCTCTCGGTCGGGCTCAACCGACGGCCCGGCGCAGCCGAAGAGCAATAGGGATGTTGCCAGCACCCATAACCAATGCGGGCTGAAAGAAAGAAGCTGGAAGAGCCGTCGCGGCGCTTTTCTAGGGTGACCAATCGTCGTCATCACGGCAGTATAGCCCTAAGTTTTCCCAGATGATCCGAGGCGGAGAGAGCCCCTTGACAGCGAGTCTTTATATTGTCGCCACCCCGATTGGTCATTTGGACGATATGTCTCTGCGCGCCATCGATGTTCTGCGCAGTGTCAATCTGATCGCCGCGGAAGATACCCGTCACTCCTCGAAGTTGATGCGCCATTTTGATATTCGGACACCCCTCATCAGTTATCACGATCACAGCGAGTCTTCAGATTTAGAGGGCATGCTGAAGCGATTACGTGCCGGAGAGACTATTGCTTTGATTTCTGACGCGGGTACGCCGCTGGTCTCGGATCCGGGTTACAAGCTGGTCGTGGCCTGTCACCAAGAGCGGATACCCGTTGTGCCGATTCCCGGCGCGAGCGCGACCATCACGGCATTGAGTGCGGCGGGTTTGCCGACAGATCGTTTTTATTTCGAGGGGTTCCTGCCCTCGAAGCCCGGTCAGAGAGCGAATCGCCTGCAAGCGCTCACGGCGATCGAGGGGACCCTGATATTTTTTGAATCGCCGCGTCGCCTCGCCGCCTCGCTGGAGGCGATGTATCAAGTGTTGGGGGATCGTGAGGCAGCGCTCTGCCGTGAACTGACAAAAACCCACGAGACAATCTATCGAGCCGTCTTATCAGGGCTGCACAAATTTGTGCTGTCCGATGCAAATCAGCAGCGCGGAGAGGTGGTGATCCTGGTGCGCGGGTTTGATCCAGCCACTGTGACATTGACGCCGGAAACGTCCCGGCTGCTGGCGCGCCTTGCTGATGAGTTACCACCCCGCCGAGCAGCGGCGGTGGTGGCTGATATTTCAGGGCTTCCGGCGAGGCAACTTTATCAATGGTTATTGGATCAACGTCACGATAGCTAGGCTTGCAGGCCCTCGCTGATCTAGGTAGGCTCGTGCGCGAGTTGGTCAGACGATCGCTGTCGCGTCGCGGCAGAGGAAAGTCCGGGCTCCAACGGGTCAGGGCGCCAGGTAACGCCTGGGGGGCGCGAGTCCACGGAAAGTGCAGCAGAAAGGAAACCGCCTGTTCGCAGGTAAGGGTGAAAAGGTGCGGTAAGAGCGCACCGCGCGGTTGGTAACAACCGTGGCGATGGTAAACCCCGCCCGGAGCAAGACCAAATAGGAATCTGATGCCGTGACCCTCGGCGGATTCGGGTAGGTCGCTTGAGGCGAACGGTGACGTTCGTCGCAGATGAATGATCGTCCACGACAGAACCCGGCTTATCGACTAACTCGCTATGCCCCCCGTCAGGGGGGCTTCCTTCCCCATTTACTGGCGCAATCCGCCGGGTTTTTAGATCTTTTCAGATTCAAAATAATATTTTAAGACCTTTCTGGCATATAACTTAAGGCTAAACCTTGTAACTCTGGTTAAAAAGCTGTTTTGGTGAAGGTTTCCAGATGGCTGTTTGACGGCATATCTCACCTTATCCGACCCTGTAAGGCACTGAAAACCCACGTTTTTTTCCATGTAGGTCGTTGACCCTCCTTACCGGCCGGGCGTATAGTGGCGAAAAGTGGCGCAAAGTGGGAAAAAAATTCCATTTTGTGGTGATAAGCGGAAGTCTGTGGGCGTGACGCTATGTTTCGTGGGGTACAGCACATCAATCTGGATGCCAAGGGCCGCATGGCGGTGCCCTCGCGGCAGCGCGAGCTGCTGTCGGTGCTGGGTGACGGCCACATTGTGCTGACCGTTGATACACAGACCTCTTGCCTCACGCTTTATCCCTTGCCCGAGTGGGAGCGCATCGAGCGCGACGTGCAGGCACTACCGGCTCTCAATCCCGCAGTGAAACGATTCCAGAGATTGGTACTGGGCTATGCCAGTGACCTCCAGTTGGACGGCAGCGGGCGGGTGCTCGTGCCGCCGGCGCTGCGTGAATACGCGCAGCTCGAAAAGCGTGCGGTGCTGGTTGGGCAGGGCAACAAGCTTGAACTGTGGTCGGAGGATTTGTGGCAGCAGGAGTGCGCTGCTGCCCTGTCCACGGATTCAACTGGGGAGCTCCCAGCGGAGCTGATGCAGCTCAAACTTTGATGGACCGGGCACATCGACCGGTTCTGCTTGAGGAGGCAATTGCGGCACTGATGGTATCGGCGGATGGCGCATACGTGGATGGCACGTTTGGACGGGGTGGGCACAGCACCCGAATCCTCGATGCCCTTTCACCTCTGGGGACTTTAGCCGCTTTTGATCAGGATCCCGCGGCGTCCGCGGTCGCTGAAGGCCTCGCTGATCAGGATTCGCGCTTTCGGTTTCAGGCAGCCAATTTTCGCGATTTGGGCAATCACATTGCACCTGCCAGCGTGCAGGGCGTGCTGCTGGATCTTGGGGTGTCATCGCCTCAGCTGGATGACCCTGAGCGCGGTTTTAGCTTTAGTCACGATGGGCCTCTTGATATGCGGATGAATCCTGAGGCGGGCAGGTCAGCTGCAGAGTGGTTGTCCGCGGTAGATGAGGCCGAGTTGGCGCAAGTGCTGCGTGAGTTGGGGGAAGAGCGGTTTGCGCGCCGTATTGCCGCGGCCATCGTGCAGGCCCGGTCGACCGAGCAGATTGAGCGCACGGCTCAACTGGCTGAGATCGTCTCGACGGCCAATCCCAAGTGGGAGCCCAACAAGCACCCCGCGACCAGGAGTTTTCAGGCGATTCGCTTGCACGTCAACGGCGAGCTGGATGCACTGCGCGAGGTGCTGGAGGCCATTGTGCTGGCACTGGCGCCGGGTGGCAGGATGGTGGTGATTAGCTTCCATTCTCTGGAAGACCGGATCGTCAAACGTTTTATCAGGCAGGCCGCGCGCGGCGAACAGCTACCTCCCGGTGTGCCTGTTCAGTATGAAGCGCATCGGGGATCTTTGCGCCAAGTGGGTAAGGCAGTGATGCCATCAGAGAACGAGGTCTCTGACAATCCCCGCGCCCGGTCAGCGATCATGCGCGTGGCGGAGCGTTTGCCGTGAGCCAGCTACCCCTCTCACCCTCAGCCACCATTGTGCTTTTGAGCGCTGGCCTTCTCGTTTCGGCGCTTGCCGTGGTGGCGAGCACTCATCATGTTCGCGAAGGTTATGCTCAGCTTCAGGATCTTGAGCTGCGGCGCTGGGAATTACAGGAGCAATACACGCGCTTGTTGCTGGAGGTCAATACCTGGGCGGCACCGCATCGCATTAGTCAGATTGCGTCCGAGACACTCTCCATGCAGGTGCCCGATCTCAGCCTGTCACAGGTCATCGAGGAATGACGCGCGCAAAGCAGGCATACCGATTGCCGCGCTGGCGCTTTGTGGTGATCTGTTTTGGTCTCACTGCATTGGCGGCCACATTGGTGGGGCGGCTGATTCTCCTGCAGGTCACCGATGGAGGGCAGGGCGCGGTCTTTCTGCGCGAGCAGGGCGCTTTGCGAACCGTTCGCACTGCGGAGATACCGGTTTATCGGGGTTTGATCGAGGACCGCAATGGTACACCGCTGGCGGTCAGCTCCCCTGTGGTCTCATTGTGGGCGAACCCGCAACAACTGAAGGACAGCCCGCGCCTTGACGATCTTGCGGAACGGCTCTCCCTCGATGCGGCGGCACTCCGTGACAAGTTGCGATTTTATGGCGACAAGCAATTTATGTATCTCGCGCGGCATCAAACGCCGGAATTTGCCCGGCAAGTATTGCGAGAGAACTTTCCGGGTGTGCGCGGAGAGCGCGAGTACCGACGTTACTACCCGGCAGGAGAGGTCACCGCGCAGCTGCTGGGGTTGACCAATGTTGACGGGCACGGCATTGCGGGTGTCGAGCTGGCATTTGAAGACTGGCTTCAGGGTGTCCCAGGTAAAAAACGATTCATCAAAGACCTGCACGGGGATGCGGTACGCGATTTCGGGGTGACAGAGGAGCCTCGCCCGGGTAAGGCGCTTGCCCTGAGCCTCGATCTGCGTCTGCAGTACGCCCAACACCGTGAGCTTCAGCGCGCAATGAAGGAAACCGGCGCGACCGCGGGTTCAGCGATCACGCTCGATGCCTGGACCGGGGAGGTGCTTGCCGTCAGCAACTATCCCGTGTTCAACCCCAACAGCCGTGAGGCGCTGGACTTCAGCGGCGCGCGCAACCGTGCGTTGACGGATGCCTACGAACCGGGCTCCACCATTAAAACCTTGACGCTGGTGGCGGCTCTGGAAAGCGGTCAGTTTCATATCGACAGTATCGTCGATACGGCGCCGGGGCGGATCCGGGTGGGCTCCAAGATGCTCCACGATCCGCGGAATTATGGCGAGATTTCGGTATCAACAGTCATCGAAAAATCCAGTCAGGTGGGCGTCACCAAAATCGCGCAGGCGGTGGGACACGAGGCCATTTTGGATGTTCTGTATCGCTTCGGCTTGGGCGAGTCGACCGGCACCGGCTTTCCCGGTGAGCGCGCCGGCCAATTGCCGGACTTGGCGCGCTGGAGCGACATTGAAAAAGTTACGCTTGCCTTTGGTTATGGCCTGACGGCGACACCGATTCAGCTAGCACGCGCCTATGCCATTTTGGCAAACGATGGCATACGACGACCGCTCACGCTGCTGCGTCAGGATCCCGATGTGCTGCCCGCCGGCCAGCAGGTGATTGAACCGGAGGTTGCGCGAGACGTACTCGAGGTGCTGGATCGTGTTACGGAACAGGGCGGCACGGCCACGCTGGCTCAGGTGCCCGGGTTTTCCGTGGGTGGCAAAACAGGAACGGTGCACAAGGTGGGCGCCGGCGGCTACCTTGATGACCAGTATGTCGCACTGTTCGTCGGTGTAGCGCCCATGAGCGCACCGCGTTACGTCACGGCGATTCTCATCGACCAGCCTCGTGGTGATCACTACGGCGGCGGATTGGCGGCAGCGCCGGTCTACTCGCGCATTACCGAGGAGGTGCTGCGCATTCGCAATGCCAAGCCCGACCAATCAGAGCTGGGGGCGTTACTTGCCGCCTCTGGGGGTCGACAGTGAGTATGAATCTGCGCACGCTCATCAACGAGCCCGCCGCACCCGACGTGATGGTGCACAACTTGACCCTCGACACGCGGACACTGGCGCCGGGCGATGTGTTTGTTGCGCTACCGGGCGCTGAGCACGATGGTCGGGATTTTATCGAGCCCGCGTTGGCGGCTGGCGCTGTGGCGGTGCTGATGGAACCCGGTCGGGAGCTTCACCAAGATGATGCGAAGGTGATCCCGATTTCAGGCCTCAAGGGTGAACTGGGCGCACTGGCAAATCGGCTCTATGGGTCGCCTTCCGGTGATCTCAAAGTAGTCGCGGCTACGGGCACCAATGGCAAGACATCGGTTGTCGATTTAACGGCGCAGATGTTGCGACGCACGGGGCGCAAGACCGGGACAGTCGGCACGCTGGGCATGCGGCTCGATCAACAGCCCACCGAGACGCGCAACACCACGCCCGACTGCCTCGCACTCCACCGTCAGCTGCGGCAATGGCGTGATCACGGGGTCGAGTGTGTGGCGCTTGAGGCCTCCAGTCACGCGCTCGATCAGGGGCGACTGGATGGATTAGCGATTGACGTTGGCGTGTTTACCAATTTGTCCCGGGACCATCTGGATTACCACCATTCGATGGACGCTTACTGCGAAGCAAAGCTGAAATTATTCCGGGAGTTTGAGCCGGCCAGTCGCATTTACAACGCAGACGATGAGGCGGTAGTCGCCCACGCCGATGTTTGGCAGTCGGGTGGCTTTGGCGTCTCGACCGGCAGCGCCAACGCGGAGATCAGCATTGAAGTGGTGCAGGCCATACCGCTGGTACTCAAACTGAAGACACCCTGGGGCGACGGTCGCCTGCGAACGGCGCTGAGCGGTCGTTTCAATGCCTTCAATGTCGGGGCATCTCTGGCTGCAATATTGTCGCTGGGCGTCGACTTCTCGGAGGCGCTTGCCGCGGCTGAGGCGCTGGAGCCAGTGGTAGGGCGACTGCAAGCGGTGGGTGACGGGACTGACGTCCGTGTCATCGTGGACTACGCCCACACTCCGGATGCACTGGAACGCGCCATTTGTGCAGTAAAAGAAACCGATAACGCCGGCGCACTCTGGGTGTTGTTCGGTTGCGGCGGTGACCGCGATCCCGGCAAGCGCGCGGAGATGGGGACCATTGCGTGTCGCTTTGCGGACCGTGTGATCGTGACCAGTGACAACCCCCGCTCAGAATCTCCCGAAGCCATCATCGACGATATTTTGCTGGGTTGTGATGGCTCACCGATTGTCGAGGCTGACCGGGCTGCCGCGATTGCGCTGGCGATTGCCGAGGCCAAGGTGGGTGACACCGTACTGATTGCGGGTAAAGGGCATGAGACCTATCAGGAAATTGATGGCGTGCGCTTGCCGTTTAGTGATGCCGAGCGTGCCGCCCAGCACCTGCAGCAGAGGCAGGCAGCCTGATGTCCGCCATTGCACTGCAGGCCTTGGCTGACGAAACCGGCGGACAGCTGGTGGGTGAATCCGTTGCGCTCCAAAATTTATCAATAGACAGTCGCGAGGTGAAGGCCGGGGACCTGTTTGCTGCGCTGTCGGGTCAGCGAGTCGATGGTCATGATTTTGCTCCCCAGGCGTTGGCGGCAGGGGCATCAGCGCTCCTTACTGAGCGCAAGCTAGAGGGTTTGTCACCCCAGTTAGTGGTCGCCGACGTCCTGCAGGCCTCCGGCCGCTTTGGCTGTCTTAAGCGGCAGACATTTGAGGGCGATGTGATCGCCATCACCGGTAGCGCGGGCAAAACCACCACTAAAAACCTTGTTGCGGCGGCGCTGGCAACAGCGGGCGAGGTGC
>JAHEJH010000288.1 GCA_024638905.1 Luminiphilus sp. | reverse complement strand
AGCCGGTGGCCAGAAATACCGTGATCCCCGGGATGATACCCACGGAGCCCAGATCGTTGAGTAGGAACCGTGCCAGAAAAATACCGAGTGATGGCATCGGGTGAGCGGGCGCACTCTGAGGGTCGGTGGCGCCCATCTCCAACGGTGGGTTGCCTGCAAGGACGCGCTTGGTATCGGGGCGGTCGTTGTATTGCGTTCGGTACAGGTGGGGGCCGAGTGGTGTCGACACCCCCAGAAGCAGGTTGCCGGGGATGGGTCCCGGTTCGACCATGGCGTTGTTACTGGCAAAGAACCCGGCAGGCATTTGAACCGGTTGCGTCAGCAGAAAAGCGCCATGCTCATCAAGTACGTTGCAGAAGCAGCCCTGCGCGATGAACACGTTGGCATCCGCATGGAGATGCTCAGGAAGCAGGTTCACTAACTCATCGCACTCTGAGGCCCCGACCCGCGAGAATTTGACGCCTGCCAGTGCACGCAGGTATTGGCCGGTGAGGCTCCAGCCCCACATCTGCTGGACCTGATTCATTTTGGTTTGTCGATAACGTGCCAGCGTACCCTGGAAGCTGGCGGCGCGCGTCCAGCCCGGCGGAGTGGGGGTCAATCGGAGGAAAGTGCAGAGAATGAGCGAGCTGGTGAGTACCCCCAGCCAGATACCGATCACGCCCGCGCCGCTCATCACCAACAAATCGCGACCCGTCAGCATGTTCGCATCCAGATTCACCTTGCTAAGGGCCTCGAATCCGAGAAACCAGGTGGTCAGCAGGGCAATAAACGCCCCGGGCACGATCACCAGCCCGAGTTCCAGCACAAATTGCGTGGTGACATTACGCAGGTCGATCACCGCGTCGGTGAATGCTGAGGAGGGAGCAAGTTCAGGTGTCTTGGGGGGTTGGTAGTTGCCCGCTTTAGTCCCCGGCACACCGCTGATCTGACTGTTTGGCTCGGTCTCGGTATCCAAGCTGGACAGAGGTGTGAGCCATGAATGATCCCCCAGTGAGGCGCCACCGCAGAGCATGGACCGGCTACCCACCCGCGCTTTGTGACCCACGTGGATCGTGTCCAGAACAAATTCGTTTCCTTCCCAGCGAGCACTGCTGATTTGCACGCCCGCCTGCACCACTGCCTCTGGCCCGATTGAGATGAGCGAGAGTGGGCCATACCACTCGGTGCTCTGGGCGATAAAGGCTTTGGGATGAACGTCGGCGCCCAAACGTTTGAGCGCCCAGTTGAAGAGCACCGGGCTGCGCAATCCTTTTACCAGCGGCTTAAGCACAAAGTCGGCTTGTTGTTCTAACCACCACAGTTGCAGATGATGACTCGAGAACTTTTGGTAGCGCCCGGGCGTGATCCTGGGTGTGCGCACTGAAATCGCCTGAATAGAGCGTAACAAAAGCACCCAAGCCAGATTAACGAAGGGCACGACCATGTAGACGCAGTAGGCGATGATGGTCGCCCGCACAAAGCCCACAATATCCCCCACCAGCAACAATTCCTCAGGGTCGATAATGGCGAGCCCCAATGCGGCCATCAAAAGTAGCGGCACCCTCAGTAACACCGCGGCCATGGCCTGCAGTGCCGTGAAGTGTCGGAATCCATATGAACGACCCGTTTGTCGGGCGCCCTCTGAGTGCGCCTCTGATCCTGCCCGCGCGCCGGTGGTCGATCCCAGTGACGCCTGCTCATCGTCGCGTTGGGTCGGCAGCTCGGCGATGGCGGCGGCGGTGCGCGTCTCGCTGAGCAAGCCCCTGACCGACACGGGATAGCCCGCCGCCTGAAGTTGCTGCGTTAGCCGCGCGATCGCAATCGAGTGAGCGCCCCAGTCGATGAAGTCATCATGCCAATCGAGTGTCGGTCCCAGCTCACCACGACACAGGGTCAGCACCTCGGTTGGCAAAGACGCACTCTCGTCATCGGTAAAAGCCGTGCTCACTGCACTCTCTGTCGCCTCAAGGCCGACGACATCCGCTACCGAGGGCAGGGCGCGGCGATTGATTTTGCCGGAGGCGGGCACTAGCTCGAATTGATTCACGACAAAAAAGCGGCTCGGTACCGCGTAAGGCGGGAATCGCGCTGATATCAGCTGCTGCGCCTCAGTCACCAATCCATGGTTTAAGGGTTGGATATTGTTGGCCGCGGTGTCTTGTGACCACAGTGCCGGGGCTCTCAACAACGCGACGAGCTCGTTGTCCTGACAATCCAATATCGCCGTTTCAATCTCGGCAAATTG
>JAHEJH010000286.1 GCA_024638905.1 Luminiphilus sp. | reverse complement strand
TGTTCTCTGGTGACGAGACGGCGGATGTGGGCAAAGACGACGCGACGCAGGTGGTCGCCGCATTTGAGAACGTTCGTGATTCACACTTCACCGGCTCGGTGAAGAGCGTGACGGTCGATACCGCGATGCCATGAGGTCCCACACCAGGCGCGGCCTTCCTAGTGCGGCCCGCTCAAAATAAAAAGCCCGCTTTTTGCGGGCTTTGATGAGAAGGGAAGGCTGCTGCCTTCCCTTTTTTTTGACCTCGGTGTTCACTCTCTGTGCTGCTCGCAGTGGCTGACGCTCAGAGTGGACGTTGAAGGAGAGATTTGTGACGAATGAAGATCGAGTTGGCAGCAGCGCGGCGTGGTGGGCGTTGTTGCTGTTAACGGCAACGTATACGTTTTCGTTTATCGATCGACAGATCATCAATCTGCTGGTTGATCCGATTCGAACGGATCTGTCGTTGTCTGATTCTCAAGTCAGTTTCCTGCAGGGGCTGGCCTTCGTGTTGCCCTATGTCATTTTGAGTATTCCGTTAGGTCGTATTGTCGACCGCGCCAACCGTATTCGCGTTCTGGTGATCGGGATTTTGGTTTGGACGATCAGTTGTGTGACCTGTGGCTTGGCCAAGAACTTCTGGCAGCTCGGTGTCGCCCGCATGGGTGTTGGGGCGGGCGAGGCGAGTGTGACACCGGCCTCGTGGTCGCTGTTGGCTGATTACTTTCCTGAAGATAGGCGCGCACTGCCGGTGAGTATCTTCCTGATGGGTCCGTATCTCGGCGCTGGTTTGTCACTGATTTTGGGCGCGGAGGTGGTGGGCTGGGCCAGCAGTTTGGGCGCCATTGACTTACCTGTGGTCGGCGCTTTAGCGCCCTGGCAACTCACCTTCATACTGGTCGCGCTTCCCGGGCTACTCATGGTGTTTTTGTTGCCTCTGCTGCAAGAGCCTCCCCGCACACAGCGGCTGACTAAGGCAGTTGAGCCGCTTAGCTGGAACGATGTCGCACGCTATGTCTGGCCACGCCGAGGTGTATTTGGCGCCTATCTTCTGGGTGCGCCTTTTATTGTCCTGGTGCTCTACGCGTTGCAGGCCTGGGTGCCGAGCCTGCTGATTCGAGAGCACGGACTAGAGATCGTCGAGGCGGGCCGCTACTACGGAACCATCGCCCTGATCGCAGGTTCAGCCGGGGTGCTGAGCGGCCCGGTGGCGGCGCGGTGGCTGGCAAACCGCGTGGACCCTGCCCGTGCTCCTCTCATCACATCGATTTGGTCCACGAGTCTGCTTATTCCCGCGCTTGTTGGTGCTGGTCTGGCTGAGTCGTTGACCTGGACGTTGGTATTGATCACGGGTGCGAGCTATCTTGTGACGTTTCCTTTGGCGCTTTTCGCCACGGGCCTGCAAAGTGCCTCCCCCAACGAGATGCGGGGCTTAATGGCGGGCTGCTACGTACTGAGTACGAATCTGATTGGCCTTGCTTTGGGGCCCGCCAGTGTGGCGTTGGCTAACGACTTTATCTTTGCAGACGCTCAGGCGGTAGGAGCCTCCCTGTCTTTGGTCGGAGCGATATTCCTTCCGCTGGCGGTGCTGTTGATGTGGCGAGGTCTTGGGGCGATGACGCCAGAGGCGACACCGTCGCGATCCTAAAAATGGCTTTGGTAGATAGTGCGGTGAAATAAAACTTGTATTGTCGGCCTGCCCCCGCATACTGCGCGCCATCCACTGAGGGTTGCAGTGCGTAGCAACACCCTCAACTCCTTCGTGTCACGTTGCACTTAAACGCGATACCCAATATAGAGCACACGATGACCGCATTTAACGAGCTGGGCCTGAACGCCAAGCTCATACAAAACATTACGGCCAAGGGGTACGACACACCCTCGCCGATTCAGGCCAAGGCCATTCCGCAGGTGCTGTCCGGTAGCGACCTGATGGCGGCCGCGCAAACGGGAACGGGCAAAACAGCTGCTTTTACCCTGCCTGTGCTCCATATGCTCAAGGGGGGCGCGCGCCCGGGGCCGAAAGACGTCAGCTGCTTAATTTTGACCCCTACTCGGGAGCTCGCAGCGCAGATCGCCGAGAGCATTCGGGGCTACGGCTCAGGACTCAAGCTGCATAGCCAAATGGTATGTGGCGGCGTCAACATCCGACCGCAGATCCGCCATCTGGCGCGGGGCACCGATATTTTGGTCGCTACCCCCGGTCGGCTTTTGGATTTGCTTGGGCAGGGTGCGGTGCGGCTCGACCACG
>JAHEJH010000275.1 GCA_024638905.1 Luminiphilus sp. | reverse complement strand
GTGATCCAGCACGCGGCCCGAGGTATAAAACGCATCTTCCTGCGCATCGAAGTGGGCGATAATCGCGGCTTCCTGCTCAGCCAATTGCTCTTCTGGAATCTCAATACCCTTGCGTGCTGCACCCGCTCGCGCAACCTCGCTCATCGTTTTCGCCGCACTCTGCCCCGCCATCACACCCGTGCGCGCACTGGGCCAGGCAAACAGAAAGTCAGGCTCGTAGGCCCAGCCGCACATACCGTAATTACCCGCACCAAAACTGGCGCCAATGTACAGCGTGATTTTTGGCACCCGCGCGGTACTGACCGCCTGAACCATTTTTGAGCCGTGCTTGATCATGCCGGCCTGCTCGTACTCGGTACCCACCATGTAGCCCGTGGTGTTCTGGAGGAAAATAATCGGCAAATCGGACTGATCACACAGCTGAACAAACTGCGCGACCTTGGTCGCACCGTTTGGGTCGATCGGGCCATTGTTGCCAATCACCGCGCAGGCAATGCCGGTGATACTGACGTGGGCACACAGCGTGGAGGCACCGTAGCGTGGCTTGAATTCCTCGATCTCCGAGCCATCCACAACGCGTGCGAGCACCTCGCGACAGTCATAAGGCACTTTGGGGTCCGTGGGTACAGCACCGGCCAGCTGCTCAGCCGGATATTGGGGGGGCTGATAGGCACGACGTGGGACGGGCGTGGTACGCCGGTTCCAGTCCAAGCGCTCAAACACCTCGCGCGCTTTCAGTAACCCGTGGGCATCATCCTCTACCAAGTACTCGACGACGCCTGAGACGCTGGCGTGCATCTCGGTGCCACCGAGCTCACGGTCATTGGCGACCTCTCCGGTGGCGGCTTTCACCAGCGCCGCACCACCCAGCGCCGCCATGCCATTTTCTTTCACACCGATGACGTAATCCGACATGCCCGGCATGTAGGCGCCACCCGCCGTGGAACCACCGTGCAGCACGACCATCGTCGGCAAACCCATCGCCGACATCTGAGCGAGATTTCTAAAGACACCGCCAAAAACGGACCACAGCTCAGTCTGGTACTGCAAAAGATTCGCGCCCGCACTCTCGACGCAGTGGATTAAGGGCAACTTCTGGCGCTTACAAATCGCTTGCAGAGAAAGATGAACCTCGCCCGTCTTGGCTGTCGCAGACCCCGCAGCAATACCCGAGTCATCGACCCAAATCATGCAGCGCACGCCGCCCACAAAACCAATGCCCACCAACACCGAGGCACCAGGGATACTGGCTTCTCTATCCGGGTTGTCGACCGCGAAATTGGCCAGCGTATGCAGCCGGAGAAACGGCATACCGGGGTCGAGTAGCCGGTGCAGACGATCGGCGGGCAATAGCTGCCCACGCTTCTCGAAAGTCGCCCGGCGCTTGGCCGACGCTTCCGACGCCCGCGCCTCAAGCGAACGCAGACGCTCGATAAAGGTCATCATACTGGCCCTATTGGCCTCAAAGGCCTCGGAATTTGCGTCCATCTGGGACGTCACTGCGACCATCTCAGTTCTCCAAAAGTTGGGCCGGTATGCTCACCGGCGTGTCCAATAGAATTTGTGCGTAGCCCTTTGCCTGAGGATCATTGCGAAGGCTTGCGACGCCACCGCCACCCAGCGCGTGGTGCAAAACAAAATTAAGTGCAGGTAGCCCGGGTAACGCATAGCGATCCATCTCCGGGCTCGCCATAAAGTGCGCAAAACGGCTCGCCACATAAGACTCTGTCAGCGCGGCCGCAATCCAAGGAAAGTATTCCCGCTTGCGCGCCATCACGCCAATGTTGGCTTTATCGCCTTTATCGCCTGAGCGTGCCCAGGCCAGACGCTCCAGCGGCACCTCGATCTGCTCGGCGCTCTCATCGGCGAGGGGTTCGGTATCGACGGATTCGGTATCGATGGATTCGACTACGGCGTCGGTCGGCGTTTCCATTGACTCTACCGAATCTGAAAAAGACTGAGACTGGTCCGCGGTATGGATCCGAATATCAACGAGATCACGATCGGCAAGTATCGAGAACAAGCGAATGACTGGCGAGGATTTAGGGCGCGTGCCCGCGAAGCTACAAAACCCCGCTGGGGCACCCAAGCCAACACCGGCCAGCTCCCTCATCAAGAGGTCCGTCGCGCGCCGATCAGCATGCCGGCAAGCAACCTTGACAGCGACTTCGCGGCTTCTGACATAACGGGCAGCCTCGCCCCAGTGGCTTTCATCTCCGACCACTTCGACACACACAT
>JAHEJH010000273.1 GCA_024638905.1 Luminiphilus sp. | reverse complement strand
CGATAGCGACGGAATCGGCGATTCCTATCAGGAGCGGCGTGAAAGCTTGCACGCCGCCTGGAGCACTGTGTTTGCCGAAGACATCTCGGTGGTAGAGGGGATGCAAAGAGGCCGCGCCTCCCCCGCCTTCGACGGCGGATTGTTTACGCCACTCATGGATGTTCCCACGCACCACTTTCACCAGTGGTTCCTCTCGCGCTTTGAGAGGAACACCACGCGCGCGGTGAGCTAATAGAAAAAACCCCGCACTGGGCGGGGTTTCCATTTACACCGACTTTGCCTATCCGACCCGCGTCACCATGACGCCGGTGTCGCGTGATTCGTCGTTTGTTAGCGCCGAATCGCCGTGGCGGCAAAGGTGAAGTTCTGGCAACTGACCATCTCGTTCCATTGAGCCTGAAGTGCGGAGCCATTCCAATTGTCTGCGCCCGATTGCGCCGCTGCCTCATCGGTAAACAGATCAAGCCAGACGAAGTCCGCATCTTCCAGTTCGAACTGCGGCTCCATGAGCCAGTAGCCATAGTCGCTGGACGGATCCGCATCCAGCGAGGCATCGTAATCAGCGCGGAACCCGTCAAGGCTGGCCTGATCATAGCCCTCGTTGAAATTGCAGAAATCAAAGCTGGGAATGAAGGTGCCGCCCTCTGGCATTGTGCTCACGTCGCTTTCACGACCCGCGCTCGGGCTAAAGCTATAGACATTCTCAGCATCGTAGGAGAGTGCGCCATCCAGCTCAGCAGTCCAATCCTCTACCTGATTGGCATTCCAGTGCGCCCAGGCTGACTCGCGAGCCTCCATCGAGGGCCATAAGAGCACCCAAATCACATCGTAGTCATCGGTCTCAAACTGTGGCCTCAGTACATTGGCTCCCACCATGTCATAGCCACCGGCGTCGATGCGGGCGTTCCACCGCGCCACGATGTCGGCGAACTGCTCGTCTGTGACATCCGGTCCGACGTTATTCCAAACGTAGTCAACAACAAGATCACTAGGCGGCGCAGAAGGCGCAGCGGTGACGCCAGCTTCGCTTGCCTTTGGCGCCGCCGGTGCTTCGGCAGCTTGCTCGCTCTGACCGCAGCCAGACAGCAAGGCGACAGCAAATAGTGCAATGAGTAGTTTGTTCATTGTAGCCCCCTTATTTTTACGACACGTCACAAAGTAGCGGTGCCGCATTAGTTTTTGATGACACATCTCAAAATATCGATGCGCCGAGCTGAGTAGATCAGGAAAACCGGAGCATCACAAGAAGCGTCGCCAATCCAAGGATCACGCAAAGACTGTCCGACCGGTGACTTGTTTCCAGCGCGACTTCAAAGAGCTGCCGATTCTTGCAATGGCAACTGCGACTTCTGATAGTCTTAAGACATGATCCTGCGATGATGAGAAGAAAAAAATGAGTGATCGAGATCAGCCGGATGATGAATTTGCTGACGCGCCAGCAGCAAGAGCGGCATCCGGCACCATAGACAGCGACAGCGAGCGAGATGGCGACCTGCCCTCCTTCGATGCTTACGGTGATGAGGAAAATTGGAGCGCCCTTGAGGATGACGAATCCTTGGGCAGCGATCCTGAATGGGCCGAAGAGCGTTCTGTCTCCGAGGAAGCATCTGACTGGTCAGAACCAGACCCGGAACAGGATGTCAGCCCGCGCGGCAACGCAGATGAGTCCGACTCGCTGTTCGATGACCTTGACGATGACCTTGACGATGACCTTGACGATGACAACGTAACATTGGGCAGTTCACGATCCTCAGACAGCAACAACGAACTTGACCCCAAGAACGGTAGTTCGACCGATGAATTCGATGGCGAAGACGACGAGACTGCAGCAACCTCTTCCGCAGAATCGCGAAATCAAGAGGCGGTCGATGACGATGACGATGACGATGACGATTATTATCGGCCTCAGCCTCCCGCGGCTTCCCGACTTAAGAGTAAAAAAGAGAAGAAAACTCACTGGGCATGGCCGACCTCAGTTGGCCTGCTGACACTGTCTGTGATCGGCCTAGCTGGCTTCGCTTGGTACCAAAGCACCCAGCAGGAGGAAGCCATGCGGTCAATGCAGCTTAAATTAAGGCAAGCACAACAAACCCCGCTAGCCGAGGCGCCTGCACAGAATGAGGCGGAAATTCAGGCGTTACAGGATGAACTGGACAGCATGCGCAAACTGCATAGCGAGGAAATAGCCGAACTAGAGGATCGCAACCAAACGCTGGAAGCGAAGCTGTCTTCCGTCGAGA
>JAHEJH010000025.1:3967-10999 GCA_024638905.1 Luminiphilus sp. | reverse complement strand
AATGTGGTGTTGGTCTCCCACACCACGCTGATGCCCATCCTCAGAACCGTCGCGAACCTGTGGATGATCGAGCACAGCAACCGTGAGGCGAGGGAGATCAGTGAGCGGGCAGGAGACATCTATAACACCGTCTGCCTTTTGGGTGACCGGCTCTATGCGCTTGGCACATCTATTTCGACCACCGCCAACAAATACAATGAGGTGGTCAAAGCGACTCAAGGCAAGCAAGGTCTATTGGGCAAAGTGTCACGATTTCAGTCGCTGTCCAAGCGCGCCAACAAATCGTTTCCCGATGCCCTAGCGCCGATCGAACCTGACGTGGACACCGCAAGGCTAGAAGACGCCAAAGACGATCAGCTCACCCCCAACGACACCGGGTAACGGCTGGTTGTCAGATATCGAGGTTGGCGACTGCCAACGCGTTTTGTTCGATAAACTCCCGGCGCGGCTCCACGTCGTCTCCCATCAGCGTTGAGAACATTTGGTCAGCCAGGAATGCATCCTCGATGGTGACCTGCAGCATGCGGCGGGCCTCGGGGTCCATCGTCGTCTCCCACAATTGTTCTGGGTTCATTTCACCGAGACCTTTGTAGCGTTGAATTGTGCAGCCTTTTCTCGCCTCGGCCAGCAGCCAGTCCAATCCTGCAGCAAAGTCTTGGGTCTCGTGACGTTTCTCTCCGCGCTGAAAAAACCCGTCTGCTTCAATCAGGCCATCGAGACGCTCACCCGCAGCGCGCAAAGCCAGATACTCGGGCGAGGCAAAAAAGCCTCGGCTCAACACCGTATCCGTCGCAACACTGTGGGCCGTGCGGCGCACAACAGGGTAATAAAACCCACGCTCTGGATCCTGTCGCACAAAGATGTCGTACTGTACTGACTTGTCTTTCGGGGTAAGTAAGTGCTCACTCAGCGCTGTCGCAAATGCCTGAACATTGGCCTCAGTCACCAAATCTTCGGCTGCCAGCGAAGGCACTGCCATCATAGACCAGAGCACGTCCCGCGGGTACACCCGGGCCAGTCGCTCGATATCGGCAGCGACCGCCTGATATGACGAGACCAGCTCCGCCAGCGCCTCACCTGCCAGAGGTGGCGCTTCAGCATTAGTAAATATCGCCGCCTCTTCGAGTGCGGACTGTGTCAAATACTCGGCTAATGCAGCCTCGTCCTTGAGGTAGCGGCTTTGCTTGCCGCGGGCCAGTTTGTAGAGCGGGGGCTGTGCGATGTACACATGCCCGCGATCGATGAGCTCGCGCATCTCCCGGAAAAAGAAGGTCAGATACAGCGTGCGGATGTGTGATCCATCCACATCCGCATCGGTCATGATGATAATGCGGTGATATCGGAGCTTGTCCGGATCAAACTCGTCTTTACCAATGCCGCAGCCCAGCGCCGTTACAAGATTGCCGATCTCAGCGGAGCTCAGCATCTTGTCGAAACGAGCCTTCTCCACATTCAAAATCTTTCCTTTGAGCGGCAAAATGGCCTGAAATTTTCGATTGCGGCCTTGCTTGGCAGAGCCACCTGCAGAATCCCCCTCCACCAAATACAGCTCGCTCAGCGCCGGATCGCGCTCCTGGCAGTCCGCCAGTTTCCCGGGAAGGCCAGCGATATCGAGCGCGCCTTTACGGCGGGTCATTTCTCGAGCCTTGCGCGCCGCCTCTCGGGCTCGCGCGGCATCGATCATTTTTCCGACCACCAGCTTGGCATCGGCAGGGTTTTCCATCAGGAAATCACTGAAGAACTGGTTCATTGACTGCTCAACCGCACCCTTCACTTCACTAGACACCAATTTGTCTTTCGTTTGAGAGGAGAACTTGGGGTCAGGCACCTTCACCGACAAGATGGCCATCAGACCTTCTCGCGCATCATCACCCGTGGTGGAGACCTTGGCTTTCTTCGCAAGTCCCTCTTTTTCAATATAATTATTTAAACACCGGGTGAGGGCAGCCCGAAAACCCGCCAGGTGCGTACCGCCATCTCGCTGCGGGATATTGTTGGTATAGCAGTAAAGGCCTTCCTGGAATCCATCATTCCACTGCAGGGCAACTTCTACCTCAACACCCTCCTCTGCCTCTGCTTGGAAATGGCAGACCTTGGCGATGGGCGTTTTGCTCTGATTCAAAAACTCCACAAAAGCGCGCAAGCCGCCCTCGTAGGCGAACAGCTCCTCTTCACCTGAACGCTCATCCTTTAATAAGATTCGAACGCCGCTGTTTAAGAAAGCGAGCTCCCGCAGTCGCTTTCCCAATACATCGTAGTGAAAAACAATATTGCTAAAGGTCTCCGGCGAAGGTGTAAACCGCACGGCCGTGCCTGTCTCGCTGGTTTCGCCCACAACCGCCAGCGGCGTCTCTGGGACACCGTGTGAGTAGGTCTGTTCAAACAACTCGCCTTTGCGGCGAATCGTGAGCTGCAGAGTAGATGACAGCGCGTTGACCACCGAGACGCCCACGCCGTGAAGGCCGCCCGACACTTTATAGGTATTGTCATCAAACTTACCGCCAGCATGCAGCACCGTCATGATGACTTCGGCGGCAGAAACCCCCTCCTCGTGCTGCTCGGTAGGAATGCCGCGGCCATTGTCGGCCACCGTCACTGACTCGTCAGGGTGAATAATGACGTCTATTTGGCTGCAGTGGCCGGCTAACGCCTCGTCAATGCTGTTGTCGACCAGCTCAAACACCATATGGTGCAGGCCCGTGCCGTCATCGGTGTCGCCAATGTACATTCCGGGCCGCTTGCGCACGGCATCCAAGCCCTTTAGTACTTTGATACTGGAGGAATCATAATCTCCAGATTCTGGATTCTCTGTGTTTTCGTCTGACATGCAGCCCCACTAAAAAATTAAAAAATATGCCTGCAACACCGCACCGGGCACCAGCAATAGCAGGATCACGCCTGCAGCACCTGCCCCTGTTCCACGTGGAACAAGTTGAGCGGTTTTTCGCCCCATGCGGCCTCGAGCGGCGCCCGATCCACCGCGGTTAATATCACTTGCCGACCGGCGCCCAGTTGCTCGCACACTCTGGCGCAGTGTTCCCGATCCAGCTCGGCGGGTAAATCATCCACCAAATACAGCGGCGATAATGAGGAGGCGTCTTCTATCAACACCCCCTGCACCAGCTTTAGGGCCACTAAAGCCAACTTTAGCTGGCCCCGCGACAGCACTTCGGCCGCCAACACGCCGTCGCGCATTAGGCGCAAATCAGCCCTGTGAGGACCGACCTGCGTAAACCCCTGAGCGGCGTCGCTGTCTGCGTTTCGCTCCAGCGCCTCAGCCAGCGACAATTTTTGGTCCCAACCGGCGCGAAACACCACCTCCATACCGACCAAATCATCGGAGAGGGCAGGCACTAATCGCGTCAACTCATCGGCCAATTTCTCAGCCACCGCCTGCCTCTGTTGTGTCAGCAGGGTCCCGGTTTCCGCGATCTCCTGGCGCCACGCTTTGTCACTGCTGAGTATACCACGGCGCAGCCCGCTATTACGCTGTCGAACAGCCAGCGCGTAGCGCTTCCACTGGGACAAAAACCCCTGTTCCACGTGGAACAAAGTGCCATCCAACAAGCGCCGGCGGCCCTCAGGGGGCCCGGTAACAATCCCCAGCCCCTCGGTATCCAACAATACGAGCGGGAGGTGCAGCGCTAACTCGGAAAGTGAAGACACGTTTTCGCCGCCGACCCGCGCCTTAACGCCGCCATCGCGATGCTTCTCTAGCCCCATCACAGTAGTGCGCCTGCCACGCTGCACCTCGCCCACGACCCGGCAATGTGCCATACCATGCTGAATCACAGGTTTTGATTGGTGTGTGCGAAAAGAGCGCCCCACGGCCAGCAAGTGAATCGCCTCAAGGAAGCTCGTTTTACCTGAGCCGTTGGCGCCAAAAAGCACCGTGGCGCCAGCCGGCAGGGCCACTTGAGTGTGCGCCAGGTTTCTGACGCCCTCGATCGTAATGTGCTTCAACACCGAAGCGGGTAGGGCGGCGATCAGAGCCGCATGGGCATCACAACGTAGAGCCGCTCAGGCTCTCCCTCAGAGGGTGCCTCCGCATTTTCAAGTAGTGCTGAGCTCGCCTCATCTGAGAGAGACAGCCGAACCTGAGGCTGCTCCAGCACCGACAAGACATCTAGCAGATAGCTGACATTGAAGCCAATCTCCAGCTCGGCACCAGTGTACTGGACGCCCACCACTTCCTCTGCCTGTTCTTGCTCAGGGTTGTTGGCCGTAATATCGAGGTTATTGTCCGACAGCTTCAATCGAACACCCCGGTATTTTTCGTTCGACAAAATCGCTGTGCGGGTGAAAGCCTGTTTCAGCTCGCCGCGCTCGCCAATTACCGACTTGTCGGCATTTTTCGGGATTACGCGCTCATAATCGGGGAACTTGCCGTCAACTAGCTTGGAAGTGAAGGTAAATTGCTCATTGGTAGCGCAGATATGGTTGGTGCCAATGGCGAGCTCTAGCGGCACACTGCCATCAAGTAGACGTGATAACTCCAGCACACCCTTACGTGGAATAATAACCCCCGTATCAGCGGCCTCAACCAAAGTCGGTCCCGTTGCCAAAGCCAAACGGTGGCCGTCTGTAGCCACTACCCGTAAACGACCACCCATTATTTCCAGATACAAACCATTGAGGTAATAGCGCACGTCCTGTTGGGCCATCGCAAATGCGGTGCTGTCTATCAACTGCTTCACCAGCGATTGATTCAGGGACAACGCCACCGAACCAGCACCACCCTCCACCGCTGGAAAGTCCGCAGCGGGCAAGGTGGATAAAGTGAAGCGACTACGGCCGGCCTTCACCGTCGCCTTGCCCGCCTCTAAAGAGAATTCTATAGTGGAACCCTCAGGAAGCGATTTACAAATATCAACCAGTTTTCTGGCCGGCACCGTCACTTCGCCATCAACGCCCGCCCCATCCAGCTCGACACGTCCAATCAGCTCGACCTCAAGATCGGTTCCAGTAAGTGAGAGGGTTTTGTCTTCAAGCGCCAGCAACACGTTTGACAAAATAGGCAGCGTTTGCCGTCGCTCGACGACCCCCGCCACCAAATTCAAAGGTTTGATCAGTGCATCGCGGGCAATGGAAAATTTCATGTTTTCAGCTCGTTCAGTCTTTTGCAGTAACCGGGCGGTGTGCCCGCCCGGCAGATTGGCCATTCAGGTAGTCAGCGCGCGCAGCAAGTTTTGATAGTCCTCGCTAATATCGGGGCTGATATCCCGCAGCTCTCTGATTTTACGACACGCATGCAAAACTGTCGTGTGGTCTCGCCCACCAAATGCATCACCAATCTCGGGCAGACTATGGTGTGTGAGCTCTTTGGCCATCGCCATAGCCACCTGCCTTGGTCTCGCCACCGACCGGTTGCGCCTTTTGGACATTAAATCAGCCACCTTGATCTTGTAGTACTCGGCCACTTTACGCTTGATGTTATCCAGAGAGACCTGTTTGTCCTGCAAGGCAAGCAAGTCTTTAAGGCTGTCTTTAATCAAATCAATATCAAACGGCCGCCCCGTAAAATTCGCACTGGCGATCACCCGCTTCAATGCGCCCTCCAGCTCACGCACGTTTGACCGGATACGTTGCGCGATGAAAAAAGCCGCGTCTGGGGCGAGTGATATGTGGCTCTGTTCCGCTTTTTTCATCAAGATCGCCACGCGCGTTTCTAGGTCTGGTGGCTCCACCGCTACCGTCAAGCCCCAGCCGAAGCGGGATTTTAATCGCTCCTCAACACCGTCGATTTCCTTGGGATAACGATCAGAGGTGAGGATCATCTGCTGACCGCCCTCAAGTAGTGCATTGAACGTGTGAAAGAACTCTTCTTGGGACCGATCCTTGTTAGCGAAAAATTGAATATCATCAATTAACAGGGCGTCGACCGAACGATAGAAGCGCTTGAAGTCATTGATGGCGTTCAACTGAAGCGCCTTGACCATATCAGCAACAAATCGCTCAGAGTGCAGGTAGACGATTTTCGCATCGGGGTTTTTGCGACGCATGGCGTTACCAACAGCGTGCATCAGGTGTGTCTTGCCGAGGCCAACCCCACCATACAAAAATAAAGGGTTGTATGAGAGGCCCGGGTGCTCAGCTACCTGTTGGGCTGCCGCCAGCGCCAGTTGATTGCTCTTGCCCTCCACAAATCGCTCAAAGGTGTACCCCTCAACCAAGCTGGAAGGCGATACAAGCGCAGCCGGCGCTGGGCGCACGGGGGCTTCCGCAGGCCGGGTCACCACCTGAGCCGCGCCAGAAGCAATCGGCCTGACCGAGGGTGGGGCAGGAGGCGGTGTGCCCTGAACCGCAATTGATGCTTGAGCAGCCGCGGGCGCCACCACATCCAACAAATAAGTATTAATTAAAGGTAGGTACTTTTCCGCCACAAAATCGCGAATAAATCGATTCGGCGCCGCCAACACCAAGCCGGATTCTTGCCATTCAGCTCTTAAAGGTCTGATCCAGGTATTGAATTGTTGCTGGGGGATGTCACCGCCGAGTCGATTCAAGCAGTGCTGCCAAGGGTCCGTGAGGGGCTGGGGGGCAACCAACGTACTTCTCCAATTAACTTAAAGTGCCGCCTTTTCAAAGGCTTTTATTAGGGGCGGCCGGCTCCTGCCGCTTCCCAAACGCTCCTAACGATGTTTGGTTTGCCCTACGCTGTAGACACACAGTTATCCACAAACCTGTTCGTGCATCAACAGGTTTTAACTTAATTAAAAACAATGTCTTGCGTGGTTTTTTTGGGGGTAGACCATGCGCCGGCCATTTGCAAGAAAAAACTTTCCGCCTTGTGGATAAGCTGTGTTTATCTTTGGGCCAACCTGTGACTTTTTCGTCGCGAGCCACAAATTTTTCGCCCGGCACCGTTGTGACGCTGGAGGCGCACCAGCCGAGGCAAGCCCCTGAAATCGCGGCTTTTTCAGTCGCGGCAGCGCGCCCCCTCGAGTGGGCTCAACAATGCGCCGGCGCGCGTGGATGAAAATTTTTCCGCTGTAAGCAAAAAGGGTTTAAGTCACCCGCCCCCGCCTTGCA
>JAHEJH010000025.1:0-3957 GCA_024638905.1 Luminiphilus sp. | reverse complement strand
AAAAGGCTACCTATAATCCGCGCCCCTTATCGGCCGCCGTGCCCGTCACTAGGTCCTCGGCCGCCATTCTGTCGCAATGCTGCGATAGCGTTAAACGAAAATGAAAAGGTAACCGCCATGAAGCGTACATTTCAGCCTAGCGTTCTCAAGCGAAAGCGCAGTCACGGGTTTCGCGCCCGCATGGCTACAAAGGGCGGTCGCAAGGTCCTTTCTCGCCGTCGCGCGCGCGGTCGCCGGCGCCTGTCAGCCTAAGCGCCTCGCACAAACCGCCGCTGTGGGCCATGCCCACCTTTACTCCCACTGCCAGGCTATCTCAACCTGACCACTACCGGCGAGTGTTTGACAGGCCGGAGTACAAGGTGAGTAGCAGCGCCTTTCTTCTTCTCGCAGCGCCTGGCGCAACGCAGTCTTCAAGACTGGGGGTCGTTGTGGCTAAAAAGGCCATTCGTCGCGCCGTGAGGCGCAACCGCATCAAGCGGCTGGTCAGGGAACAATTCCGACACCATCCTTTTGATAAAGCGATAGACCTGGTTGTGCTCGCGCGGTCGGGTGCCGATCAAATGGACAACCCTGACGTATGGAACGAGCTCGACAGGCTGTGGCGTGCACTGGGCCAGAAGGTGAACCCATAATGCATTGGCTCCAGCGGATTGACCGCCGCATTGCGGGTGGACTCGCTCTGTTGATCCGCGGCTATCAGCTGACGTTAAGCCCCTGGCTCGGCCGGTCCTGCCGATTCTCACCCACCTGCTCACAATATGGGATTGACGCGCTGAAGACCCACGGTACTCTATCGGGCGTCTGGCTGACCGGCCGCAGACTGCTGCGCTGCCACCCCTGGTGTGCCGGCGGGGCCGACCCCGTGCCGCCAGCCAAGACCCCTCAACATACCCACTGAGATCGAGACCACATCATGGATATCCCTCGCTACGCCCTCATCGCTGCCAGTGTTTTGCTGGGCTTGATGCTGTTAGGAGAGTGGACCCGATTTAGCACCGCCCAGCAGGAAGCAGCGCTACCCGCCGTGCCCATGGTGGAAACAGAAGCGGGCGGGTCCTATGTCGCTAACGAGATAGCGGTCTCCAACAGCGTACCTCAAGACGATCTGGATCTCCCTGCAATAGAGGATATCAATCTCACCAGCGGCCAAGAGCGCGCTAGTCCGGGCCCTTCTGAAGCTACCACCGCCCGACTTGTAACGGTGCATACCGACACACTGGAAATTAAAATTGATCTCGAGGGGGGTGACGTTGTGGGCGCCGCGCTCAAGAACTACCCCAAGACGCTCGATGACCCAGACGATCCTTTTGTGTTGTTAGAGCGCAATGCGATGCGCACCTACGTCGCACAGTCCGGGCTGGTTGGGCCCGATGGGATTGACCAGAGCCGACGAGCGCGATACCGCGCCTCGCAAGAGGTTTACACCCAGATAGGGGGAGACCCCCTGGAAGTGGTCATTGATTACGCCGGAACCGACAGTGTACTCCGAGTGAGCAAGCACTTTCGGTTTGAGCCTGGCAGCCACACCATCGGCGTTCACTACACCGTCACTAACCGGTCGGCCCAAGCGGCTCAGGTAACACCGTTTGTGCAGCTCAAACGCGATAGCTCGCCTGCGCCTGCTTCCAGTGGCTCAGGGATGGGCATGCAGCCTTTTCTCGGGTCCGCACTTACGCAGCCCGATCAACGATTTACCAAGTTCGACTTTGAGGATATGGCCGAAGACCCCTTCCGAGCCGATTTCACTGGCGGTTGGATTGCGATACTGCAACATTATTTTGTCAGCGCGTGGGTGCCGGATCCGGATAACACCTACCGGTTTAGAACACGCCAGACCCGATCCGGCGACAACATTATCGGCTATACCGGCCCGGCCATGATGATCTCTCCCGGAGACACCGCCACCATTAGAAATCAACTCTACGTCGGACCCAAAAACCAGCCTGTGCTGGCCGACCTGGCCACTCACCTTGACCTGGTGGTGGACTACGGTTGGCTGTGGTGGATTGCACAACCGCTTTTCTGGTTGCTGACGGTGATCCAAAGCGTCGTTATTAATTGGGGTGTCGCCATTATCTTCCTCACGCTGCTGGTCAAGCTCGCGTTTTTCCAGCTCTCTGCAGCAGGCTATAAGTCGATGGCTCGGATGCGGAAAGTGCAGCCGCGCATCTTGGCGATCAGAGAAGAGTATGCCAACGACAAAGCTAAACAGTCTCAGGCCATGATGGAGCTGTATAAAAAAGAAAAAATCAATCCGCTAGGGGGCTGCTTTCCCATCCTCGTTCAGATGCCCGTGTTTATCGCGTTGTATTGGGTGCTGATGGAGTCAGTTGAATTAAGACAGGCACCGTTCGCCCTGTGGATCGACGACCTGTCGGTCATGGACCCCTACTTTGTGCTGCCCATTCTGATGGGGGCGAGCATGTATTACATGCAGAAATTAAACCCTGCGCCACCTGATCCCATGCAAGCAAAAATCATGCAGTGGATGCCCATTGTCTTCACCTTCTTCTTTCTATGGTTTCCGGCGGGGTTAGTGCTCTATTGGTTGTGCAACAACTTGTTGTCAATGGGGCAGCAATATCTCATTAATCGCAGAATCGAGAGCGGTGCCCTCTGAGCTCCTGCGCTATTAGCTCCCGTGTCATCCGACAGCCGCTCCCTTGATCACGACACGATAGCCGCCATTGCGACCCCTTCTGGGCGCGGTGGCGTCAGCATTATCCGCGTCTCTGGGCCAGAAGCACTTTGCATAGCCGAGCTTCTGACACGAAAAACCATAAAAGCCAGGCAACCTCTCCTCACCCGTTTTTTTGCCGAAGACAGTGGCGTTATCGATACGGGTCTCACGCTTTTTTTCCATAGGCCTGCGTCATTTACCGGAGAGGATGTGGTCGAGTTTCATTGCCATGGCGGCGTAATGGTCACCAACCTGATACTCGAAGCTTGTCTGGCTCTTGGCGCACGTTTGGCGAGGCCAGGAGAATTCTCAGAGCGGGCATTTCTCAACAACAAAATGGACCTCACTCAGGCGGAGGGCCTCGCTGACTTGATCGACGCCCCGACGCAACAAGCTGCCCGACAAGCCTCCGCTTCCCTGCAAGGTGCCTTTTCAGATGCCGTCAATCAGCTTAATCAGCGCATCATCGACCTCAGAGTCTATGTCGAGGCCGCTATCGACTTCCCGGAGGAAGAGGTCGACTTTCTCAATGAAGGTCGCGTCGCCGCATCGTTGCTCGAGCTGAAAGCCGCACTCACGACATTAATCAGCCAAGCCAGAAGAGGCGCGTTGTTAAGTCGCGGCGCACAAATAGTGATGACCGGGGCTCCTAATGCCGGAAAGAGCAGCCTGATGAATCAATTAGCAAATCAAGCAGTGGCTATCGTTACTGACATTCCGGGCACCACGCGCGATGTCATCAAGCAAACCATTTCTATCGAGGGCGTGGCAATGCAGCTCTCCGATACGGCAGGCATCCGATCCGCAACCGATGCCATAGAGCAAGAGGGAATCGAACGGGCGCAAGCGGCGGTCGATACCGCCGATATCATTATCGAAGTCGTTGACGATAGAGAGCCAAAAGAGACCGTGCTCTACTCCAGCCACAATGCGCAGCCGTTGATCCGCGTGCTGAACAAAATCGACCTCTCTGGTCGCGCGCCAGGGATGTTGAAAGCGACAGACCAAGAAGATGAATCTGTGCCAACCTCCGTCGCGGTTTCGGCTGTGACGGGCGACGGCATTCAGGCCCTGGAGCAAGTGATCATTCAGTGTCTGGGGATGGGTGAGGCGGGGACCACCTCGCCGTTTAGCGCCAGAGAACGCCACGTCAACTGTTTAAAAAGAGCTGAAGCCGCGTTGGATGAGGCGAGCGACCGGTTCGAGGTCAATCAGGCCGGCGAACTACTGGCAGAAGACCTCAGGCGCCTCCACGCAGAGCTTGGAGCCATTACCGG
>JAHEJH010000024.1 GCA_024638905.1 Luminiphilus sp. | reverse complement strand
ACGGCGGACTATTAGAGGCTACTTTGGCGAGCACCAGCACAGCGAAAGTGTTTCTATGCTTGGGCTTGGAGTTGGTCGGTGTGAGAGGATTTGAACCTCCGACCCCTTCCTCCCGAAGGAAGTGCGCTACCAGGCTGCGCTACACACCGAGGCGCGCAGAATACCAAAACCCCCAATAGCCTCCAAGAATAAGGCGGTATCAATAAATACCGGCCCACTGAGCAATACCCTGGCTCAACAGGCTGAAGGCCGCCACCACTGCCATCAACAAAAAGATTAAAAACAGTGGCTTGAAGGGTTTGCGCTCGACCGAGTTCACCCCGCGCTTCAGAAAGGCGTCGACCTTGGCTTGATCGGCGTCCGAGAGCTTCTTGGCATCATCAACATCGTTGGGAAGGTCAGATTCTGGCACGGTTGGTGTTTTGTCTTGATTTAAAAGCGCACTGTATCGGTTACGCAACGCTCGACCAAGCGCTCTTCAGCACTGGCCGCCACAGATCGCTCTACGGCGACTATGAAGTGTTTCCATCAACTGGCGTGCTGCACACTGATCCGTCATACAAGAGACCCTCCGTGCCGGGTTGAGAAGGCCGCTTCGCGACGCCCTTTTTCACGCACAGCGACCGGCGCATAACAACGATCTGCACAAATACTTTAGGCAACTGTCCTGGCTCGAACCAAGGGCGCGCTATGAACGCTGGAGAACAATGAATAACGTAGGGACAATCTATCGAGACATCATGCAGGCAATACGATGGCTCGCGCCCGCTAGCTGCCTGCTATGTCGATGCCAGCACAACAGGGCTTGCACCATCTGTGTCGATTGCGAGGCGGCATTTAGCCGTAATCAGCATGCCTGTCACCGCTGCGCACTACCCTTACAGCCTACCCAAGCACCGGTGGTCAACCGTTTGGATCTTGCCTACTTATCAGTGCAAAGGCTGTGTCCGCCATGCATCAAGAATCCACCTCACTTTTTTCGCGCACACGCGCCCTACCTCATGCGCACTGGCATGCGAGAGCTCATACACCTGTGGAAGTTTCAGAATCGGCCCCAGCTGACCGGACTGCTCGCTGATCTATTGCTGAGCCGCTTACCCACCGCCTCTACGGAGTCGTTAACCACCCCATGGGCGTCAGCTCAAACCGTCCTGGTTCCGATTCCTACCCAGTGGCGCAGGCAGGTGCGTCGGGGTTTTGATCACACCTGGTTGCTGGCTAACGCCATTCGGTCACAGTGGGTCCAGCCCGCTGTCGTCAGACCCTGGCTGAAAAATCGCCGCTACCGGCCTGCCCAGCATCGACTGAACAGAAAAAGCCGGCTCGCCGATAGACAAGATCGATTCGTTGCCCGGCCCTCGATCGCCGGCCACAAAGTTGTGCTCATTGACGACGTCATGACAACCGGTGCAACGGCACGCGCAGCGGCGCGCGCGTGCGCGGAAGCCGGAGCGCACTCGGTGGCCGTGTGGTGCCTGGCGCGCACTCCGGCGCCTTTCGGCGTGGAGTAACATAAGCGCTTTCATCACGGGGTGACCCATGACACATCCCTTTGAAGGGCTGACACCGGATTGCGTGGTCGACTGCGTCGAAGCCATTGGCTTGCGCAGTGACCTACGCCTGCTCGCGCTGAACAGCTATGAGAATCGCGTCTATCAGGCAGGCATCGAAGAAGCCGACCCGGTCATCGTTAAGTTCTACCGGCCAGGGCGCTGGACCCGCGAGCAAATTCTGGAAGAGCATACCTTCGCGCAAGAATTGGTTGATAACGGTCTCTCCGTTGTTGCGCCGATGGAAATTAACGGCGCGACACTGCAGGAGGCGCAGGGCTTTTTAATTGCGGCGTTTCCCCGCCGGGGAGGTCATGCACCGGAGCTCGACAACTTTGATCACCTGCTCGGGCTGGGTCGCACACTGGGGCGCATGCATGGCGTGGGTGGCTCGGCTGACTTCGCGGAGCGTATCGACTACACGCTGGAGCGCTGGCTGATCGAACCCCTCAACTATCTCAGTACTGAGTGGGTACCCAATGAGCTGCTTCCCGCCTGGGATAGCCTGGGCAAGGACTTAGTGGATCGCGCAGCGCGGTTGATGAAAGACTACGCGCCGCGAGAGGGCATACGGCTGCATGGAGACTGCCATGTGGGCAATATTCTCTGGCGCGACAATACGCCGCACTTTGTCGATCTCGATGACTGCGTTACCGGGCCCGCGATTCAGGATTTATGGATGTTTCTATCGGGCGATCGCGCGCAAAGAGAACTGCAACTCGCGGAGCTCATTGCGGGCTACGAGGAATTCAATGACTTTGACCCACGAGAGATCAAATGGATTGAAGCACTGCGCACCGCCCGGATGGTCTACTACAGCGCCTGGCTGGCCCGACGCTGGGATGACCCGGCTTTCCCGGCCGCCTTCCCATGGTTTAGACAAGAACGTTACTGGGCCGACCAGATTCTGGCGCTGCGCGAGCAGCTGGCCTTACTCGAGGAAGAACCGCTGCGGCTCCTGTGATGACCGCAAGGTTTGATCTAGGCCGGCTCAACCACCCCGACGAGCGCCCGGATAAATCAGCGTCCATAGCCAAAACCAGAACCGGTTTTTCCCCAGCACATAGCGATCAAGTTCTTTGAACTGTTTTGCTGTTTGGTCGGGATCAGCATAAAGATCGGCACGGGTATAGCGCGGCGTATCCGGATCAAGGGTTTTCACCACCTTGGCCGGATTGCCTGCCACCACCACATTGGCCGGCACGTCGCTGGTGACGACTGCTCTGGCAGCCACCACGCTGTTATCGCCAATCGTCACGCCTTTTAATACGGTCGCGTGGTCACCGACCCAGACGTTATCGCCTAGCCTGACCGGCGTGGGCTTGGCGGCACGCTCAACGCGATCGTAGAGGCCATGCCAATCAGAATCAGTAATGTAAGCGCCATTGGCGAGCATGCACCCATCACCCAGTGCGATGTCATCGCTGGCACTGATGCGGGAACCCGGACTCATTAAGCAAGCGTCACCAAGGGTGATGCGGCCCTGCCCCACGTCACGTCCCCAGACCCCAATCTGTACCCGCTGACTGGCGGTGTTGATGGCAGTGAATGAATGGCCGATGCGAATATTGGGTCCCGAGATATCGACATACCACGGCGCCATAATGGTGGCATGCGCACCAAGTTGGTCACACCGGGGCCGCACAAACCAGTCGATCCAAGCTGCGCGGAAGACGAGGTAGGTACGTTTGACCCAAAAAGGGCGGAGATCTTCGCGCATGCGTTCAGTATGGACCAGACAGACTCAGGTAGCGGGGTATGATGGCAAGGTGACTGAAGCTCCGCAAACAGATCGGCCCCCCCATACTGCACCGGTGCTTAAGACAGACCAGGTCGGACCCCATCCTGATCTCGCAGAGAGCGTGCAACACCATCAAGATCACCCATGGCAAAAGCCCTGCCCCGCGCACACCCGGGAGGCCTTCGAGCAACTACTCGAGCGGCTACAGCCTAATAACCGACTGCTGATCCTCGATTCATTCTGTGGAACCGGTATGAGCACGGCGCTTATTGCCGAGGCGAATCCGGATGCACTGGTGGTAGGCATCGATCAGTCCGCGCATCGACTGGCTAAACATCAGGCCATCGGACCGCGGAATTACTTGCTACTTCGAGCAGAAGCCGAGCCGTTTTGGCTTTGCCTTGTGGAAGCCGGCATCACACTGCACAGCCATTGGTTGCTCTATCCCAACCCCTGGCCCAAGGCTTCGCAGTTCAAAAGGCGCGTCCATGGGCACGGCGCCTTTCCGGTACTCGCTGCACTGGGCGGAGAGCTTGAGCTCCGCACCAACTGGGCTATTTTTGCCCAGGAATTCAACCAGGCGGCCGCTCTGATTGGCATGGATGGCCAAACAGAACCCTTCATCCCCCACTCACCGATGACGCTGTTCGAAAGAAAGTATTGGGAGCGAGGCCACACGCTGTGGCGTTTTCGAGGTAAATGCTCACCTAGCTAAGCACCAGGTAAAGCGCTAACCTTCGCCTCCCTGCAATGACGCCCCCCGGGGTACGGAGCAGAACCGATGACAGCTACGCAAAGCGACGGCATCAAGCAAATGCAGAACGGCGATCCCATTTGGGAGCGCATCCGCAGCGAAACCCGAGAGGCCGCTGCAGCAGAGCCTGTTCTGGCGAGCTTTCTGCACGCGACCATCCTCAATCATGAGGAACTGGAGTGTTCGCTCAGCTTTCACCTGGCCAACCTGCTCGATAACCCGTCCGCGCCGGCGATGATGCTGCGCGAGTTGATCCTTGAGGCGCTTCGCGATGACAGCGACATCCGAGGCGCGATTCGGGATGATCTGAACGCCATTCTTGATCGGGACTCAGCCTGCCACGAGCTGTACATCCCGTTTTTGTACTTCAAAGGCTTTCAGGCGCTGCAGATTCACCGCATCGGTCACTGGCTGTGGACACACGACCGACAGCCATTGGCGCTGTTCCTGCAGAGCCAGATGTCGCGACAGTTCGGTATCGATATTCACCCTGCCGCTCGTTTCGGTCACGGCATCATGCTCGACCACGCTACCGGCCTGGTGGTCGGTGAAACGGCGGTAGTTGGTAACCGCGTATCGATTTTGCAGTCGGTCACGCTGGGCGGCACGGGAAAAGAAGATGGCGACCGTCACCCCAAGATTGGCGATGGCGTGCTGATCAGCGCGGGGGCGAAGATCCTCGGCAATATCCATGTGGGCGAAGGTGCCAAAGTGGGAGCCGGATCGGTCGTGCTGCAGGACGTGCCAGCACATACCACGGTGGCAGGCGTCCCGGCGAAAGTGGTCGGCAAGCCGACCACCAACTCGCCAGCGCTCGATATGGATCACGCCATTCCCGAGTCTCAGTGGTAAGCGGGCGACAGCTCCACCACAGCATCCACCATCGCAGCCACATGCTCGGGATCAATTCCCGGGGTGACACCGTGGCCCAGATTAAAGACGTGGCCACTACCTTCGCCAAATGAACTGAGGATCTGACCGACCTCTGTGCGAATGCGCTCCGGTGAGGCGTTGAGCAAGGTGGGGTCCATATTGCCCTGAAGACAGACCCTGTCACCGACCCGCGCACGGGCCTCGCCAATATCAGTGGTCCAATCAAGCCCGACAGCATCGGCACCGCAATCGGCAATAGTTTCCAGCCACTGACCACCGCCCTTGGTAAAGACAATGACCGGAACACGCCGGCCCTCAGCCTCTCGGGGCAATTGCTCGATGATCTCGGTCATGTACCGTAGCGAGAACTCGCGATAAGCATTGTGACTAAGCGAGCCGCCCCAGGTATCAAAGATCTGTAGCGCCTGCGCGCCGTTGCGCACCTGCTCAGAAAGATAAACCGCGACCGACTTGGCCAGCGTCGACAGCAACTGATGCATGACTTTAGGCTCGTTGAAGGCCAGTGACTTCACCTTGGCAAAGTCCTTGCTCGACCCACCTTCGACCATGTAAGTCGCCAACGTCCAGGGGCTACCGGCGAAACCGATCAGTGGGATGCTGCCTTTGAGCTCTTTACGAATCAGCGCCACCGCGTCCATCACATAGCCCAGCTCGTTGGCCGCGCGGTCAGCATCCAATGCCGCGATCTCTGCCGCAGAAGAGATAGGCCGCTCAAATCGCGGACCCTCACCCTCGGAGAAATAGAGGCCCAAGCCCAAAGCGTCGGGCACGGTTAAAATATCGGAGAAGAGAATCGCCGCGTCCATCGCGTACCGTCTGAGCGGCTGCAACGTTACTTCGCAGGCCAATTCGGGATTGGTGCAGAGCCCCATGAAACTGCCCGCCTGAGCGCGAGTCTCACGGTATTCAGGGAGATACCGCCCCGCCTGACGCATCATCCATAGTGGGGTTCGGTCCACAGGCTCGCGCATCAGGGCGCGAAGGAACCGGTCATTTTCCAATCTGACCATGCTATCGACTCTCTTTTGGTTATCTTTTTTGTGTTGCGCTTTTTGTGCTGCTTATCTCGTTCTTATTTTTGTGTTGTTGATCTGTCTCTTGCAGATCTTTTTTATCTTCATGGCGTGATTATTCTGAAGTGTACCCTCCGCAGCTAGGCCAACACGACCCGCCGATCACACCTCTAAATAATCCAGTATCCCCTCAGCCGCCTGACGGCCCTCCCAGATCGCGGTCACGACCAAATCTGATCCGCGCACCATATCACCACCGGCAAAGATCTTGGGGTTGGCTGTTTGAAACTTGAATGCTTGGTGCTCAGGTGCGATCACGCCGTCCCAGTCATTACAGGTGACCCCTGTCTCGGAGAACCATTCGGCAGGGCTCGGCTGAAATCCAAAGGCCATAATGATGGCGTCTGCCTCAATCACGACCTCACTCCCCGCAACAGGCTCCGGCCGACGACGCCCATCCGGTCCGGGCTCACTGAGCTGCGTTTCAACTACTTTGACCCCAATGGCCTCGCCGAAATAATCCATCACCTCGACCGGCTGACGGTTAAACAAAAACTGCACGCCCTCTTCCTTGGCGTTCGCTACCTCTCGGCGCGACCCCGGCATATTCTCTTCATCGCGACGGTACACGCAGTAAACGCGATCCGCCTGTTGGCGGACCGCAGTGCGCACACAGTCCATTGCCGTATCGCCACCGCCCAATACCACCACCGTCTTTTCCTTGAGGTCGATGAACTCCTCCGGTTCGCGGGGGTAATCCATTTTTTCATTCACATTGGCGATCAAGTAATCGAGCGCCTTATAAACGCCCGGCAAATCCTCACCGGGGAAGTCGCCCTCCATCGCCTTGTAAGTGCCCATACCCAAGAAGACGGCGTCGTAATCAGCCAGCAACTCATCGATGGTGATGTCGCGGCCGATTTCAGTATTCAGCCGAAATTCAATGCCCATGCCCTCAAAGACCTCGCGGCGACGCTCCATCACCTGCTTCTCGAGTTTGAACTGAGGGATGCCAAAGGTGAGTAGACCACCGATTTCGGGATAACGATCGAAGACCACAGCCTTCACGCCGTTACGCGTCAGGATGTCGGCACAGCCCAAACCTGCAGGACCTGCACCGATGATCGCGACTTTCTTGTCAGTGGGCATGACATCAGAGAGATCAGGTCGCCAGCCCATGGCCAGCGCGGTATCGGTGATGTATTTTTCGGAATTGCCGATGGTCACGGCGCCGAAGCCATCGTTCAAGGTACACGCCCCTTCACATAGGCGGTCTTGGGGACACACGCGGCCACACACCTCGGGCAGGGTATTGGTTTGATGGCTGAGCTCTGCCGCCTCAAACAGGTTGCCCTCCGCCAACAGCTTGAGCCAGTTGGGAATGAAGTTATGCACGGGGCACTTCCATTCGCAATAGGGGTTGCCGCACTCCAGGCACCGGTGCGACTGCTCAGCGGCTTGCACTTGCGTGAACGGATCATAGATCTCTACGAAAGCCTCGGTACGCGTCTCCATGTTCTTTTTGCCGGGGTCCTTACGGTCGACATCCAGAAACTGAAACGGATTGGCCAGTCGAGTACTCATGCGTCGTGCCTCAGTCTGTTTCCCGCAATCGCGAGAGCAACTGGTTAATGTCGGCAGCCTTGGGCTTTACAAGCCAGAACTTGCCAACGTAATCCTCAAAATTGTCGAGCAGGTGCGCGCCCCACTCAGAGCCTGTCTCATTTACGAACTCGCGAATATTGTCACGCAGGAAATGCCGATGCGCCTCCATAGACTCGGCGGCCACCCGGTGAATCTCCACCAGCTCACTGTTGTAGCGGTCAATGAACGCGCGGTCCTCGTCGAGCACAAAGGCCAAGCCGCCTGTCATACCCGCACCAAAGTTCACTCCCGTGGCACCCAGTACCGTGACCAGACCGCCGGTCATGTATTCGCAGCAATGGTCTCCCGCGCCTTCGATCACAGCGTGCGCGCCCGAGTTGCGCACCGCAAAGCGCTCGCCTGCAACACCCGCGGCAAACAAGCTGCCACCGGTAGCGCCATACAGACAGGTATTGCCAATGATGCTGGTCTTGCGACTTTCGAAGCGGCTGCCCTCAGGCGGTGCAATCACCAGTTTGCCGCCAGCCATGCCCTTGCCGACGTAGTCATTGCAGTCACCGCGCAGGTACATGTGCAGGCCGCCGGCGTTCCATACGCCGAAGCTCTGCCCAGCCGTGCCGGTAAGGTTAACGGTGATGGGGTTCGATTCCATACCGGTGTTGCCATGACGCTTGGCAATCTCTCCCGAGAGGCGCGCACCAATCGAGCGATCGCAGTTGGTCACCGCGTAAGAGAACGTGCCGCCGCTCGCCGCCTCGATGGCAGGCAACATATCTGCCACCATCAACCCGGCTTTCTCCGCGGTATCGAAGGGATCGTTACTGGCGACCTGGCAGAACTGCGGCTGATCCGCGGCCTCCTCGTCAACCCATAGGATGGGGTTCAAGTCGAGGCTTTGTTGTTTGGCCGTCTCGCCTGGCAGGCACTCAAGCAGATCGACTCGGCCAATCAGCTCCTCAAGGCTCCGCACCCCCAGCTTGGCCAGCCACTCGCGGGTTTCCGTTGCCACGAAGGTGAAGAAGTTCACCACGCGCTCAACGTCCCCGACAAAGTGGGTCTGGCGCAGTTGGGCATTCTGGGTCGCGACACCGGTTGCACAGTTGTTGAGGTGGCAAATGCGCAAGTACTTGCAGCCCATGGCGACCATAGGGGCAGTGCCGAAACCGAAGCTCTCGGCGCCCAGAATCGCCGCCTTGACCACATCAAGGCCGGTCTTCATCCCGCCGTCGGCCTGCACCCGTACCTTGCCACGCAAACGGTTGCCGCGCAGCGTTTGATGCACCTCGGCAATGCCTAATTCCCAGGGAGAACCAGCGTAGCGTATCGACGTCAGGGGACTGGCAGCGGTACCGCCGTCGTAGCCCGAGATCGTGATGAGATCAGCGTAGGCCTTGGTCACACCCGCCGCGATGGTGCCCACGCCGGGCTCTGATACCAGCTTTACAGAGACCAGTGCGTCGGGGTTGACCTGCTTCAAATCGAAAATTAGCTGGGCCAAGTCCTCAATCGAATAAATATCGTGATGCGGTGGCGGCGAGATCAGGGTGACGCCCGGCACCGAGTAGCGCAGCCGCGCAATCAGATCATTCACCTTGCCGCCCGGCAGCTGTCCGCCCTCACCGGGCTTAGCGCCCTGAGCCACTTTGATCTGCAGCACCTCGGCGTTCACCAGATAGTGCGGTGTCACACCAAAACGACCGGAGGCAATTTGTTTGATCTTGGAGACCCGGTCAGTGCCGAAGCGATTCGGATCCTCGCCCCCTTCACCACTGTTGGAGCGCGCACCGATCTGATTCATTCCCATCGCCAGCGCCTCGTGGGCCTCGGGAGACAGAGCACCCAACGACATGCCCGCCGAGTCAAACCGACGCAGAATATTGTCGATCGGTTCCACCTCATCGAGCGGCACAGGAGCTTCCGGTAACTTGAGCGCCAACAGATCACGTAATGCGGCCACCGGCCTATCGTTACAGTGGTTCGCATACTGCTGATAGTCCGCGTAATCGCCGCTGACCACAGCGGCCTGCAGGCTCATCACAACATCCGGGTTATAGGCGTGGTACTCGCCGCCATGCACATACTTCAGGAGACCGCCCTGATCGAGCGACTTGCGCCGCGAGCGCGCACGGCTCGCCACCTGCCACTGGTCTTTTTCCAGCTGATCGAAGGTCAGGCCGCCAATACGCGACGTCACGCCAGTAAAGGCTATATCGACCAGTTCGCTGTCGAGACCGACCGCTTCAAACAGCTGGGCGCCGCGATAAGAGTTCACCGCCGAGATGCCCATCTTGGACATGATTTTCAAGAGCCCCTTATTGATGCCCTTGCGGAAGTTTTTCTGGCATAGCTGGGGATCACCCAGCAGCTCGCCTCTGGTCAATAAGTCTTCAATCACGCTGTACGCCAAATACGGGTGCACCGCCGTCGCGCCAAAGCCGAGCAGGCAGGCCACATGATGCGAGTCTCTGGCACTGCCGGATTCGACCACGAGGTTGCACTCAGCGCGCAAGCCAACGCGAATCAGGTGATGATGGACAGCGCCCGTAGCCAAGAGGCTATGCAGAGGAACGCGGCTCTCATCAATGTTGCGGTCAGAGAGAATCAGGATGCTCTTGCCTTCACGAACCGCCGCCTCGGCACTGGAGCAGACCGCCTCGAGAGCCTGGCGCAAGCTGGCGTCGGCGGGGTCGTAAGTGGCATCCACCGTCACGGCGGTAAAGCCCTCCTCAGACAAGCCGCTGATGCTCTTGAACTTGGACTGGGACAGCACGGGCGACGTCAGGCTGATGCGACGGGCGTGGTCCGCCGACTCCTCAAAGATATTGCGCTCCGGGCCCAGATCCACTTCCAGAGACATCACGATTGACTCGCGCAGCGGGTCTATCGGCGGGTTAGTAACCTGAGCAAATTTCTGTCGGAAATAGTCATAGAGCGAGCGCTCCTGCCGAGACAACACGGCCATAGGCGTGTCATCACCCATAGACCCCACGGCCTCGTTGCCCGACTCTGCCAGCGGTCTGAGTACCTGATCCCGCTCTTCGAAGCTGACCTGAAACATCTTCTGATACACATCCAGCTCGGCGCCGGAGATCGCGGCCACAGGTTCTCCGGTGTAGCTACCCTCAATCAATCGCGCGTTTTGTCGCAGCCATTTTTTGTAGGGCTGACGGTTTTTCAGTAGCTCATCTATATCCTTGGTGTGCAGTACTTTGCCTTCCTGGGTATCGACCACAAGAATCTGACCGGGGCCGACCCTACCCTTAGCAATCACCTGCTCAGGCTGATAGCCATGAGTGCCGACCTCCGAAGCCAGCGTAATAAAGCCGTCATCAGTGGTGACCCAGCGCGCCGGGCGAAGTCCGTTGCGGTCCAGCAGGCAGCAGGCATAACGCCCGTCGGTGAGCACGATCCCCGCGGGACCGTCCCAGGGCTCCATATGCATGGCGTT
>JAHEJH010000021.1 GCA_024638905.1 Luminiphilus sp. | reverse complement strand
AGTAGGGCCATGTGCCGCGCTTCCAGTGCTGATGCGGATTGATAGCGGAGAAAAGTGTTCGGATTTGGTCTTGCTCTGCCCGAATCACCGCCGCACACTGAGATTATACCGCGATGCCAAGGTTCTGTTGGCAGATGAGGTGGACAGTACACAATGGAGTGAATGCTGTGGAAGTGAGCAAATGGATTGCGAACTGCATGGGTAGCATCCTCGACCGGAGAGGATCAGGCCGAACCGTGGCCCAGCGACTTATCCGCCCCTGCGCGCTCGCTGTATTGCTGGTGGCCAATGGCGCGGTGGCGCAATCTGATGAGCCGCTGACGCTGAACCCCGAAGTCCCCCTGACCTATACCGTCCAGCCCGGAGATACCCTGTGGGAGATCGCGGCATTGTTTTTACGCGACCCCTGGCGATGGGAAGCGCTGTGGGCCGGCAATCTCCAGGTCGGCAATCCGCACCTTATTTATCCCGGCGACACGCTGAGCCTGATGTGGGAGTCCGGGCAGCCGAGGTTGGTGCGAGCGGAGGGGGGCGATATCAAGCTCTCTCCGAGTATGAGAGCCAGCCCACTCGATTTGGCAATACCGGCCATTTCGCGACAGCACATTGAGCCGTTCCTACGCCAACATCAGGTGGTTGAGACGGCGGCACTGGACCGCGCACCTTATGTGGTGTCGGGTGACGCGGGCCGGCTCATTAGCGGTGTGGGCGACACGGTGTACGGAAAGGGCAAGTGGGGTGATGCCCTGAGTTATCGGTTGGTGCGCCGCGTTAAAAAATTAAAAGACCCCGTCAGTGGAGAAGGTCTTGGCATTTTCGTCAGCGATATCGGTGAGGCCCGGTTACAGGATGGCCCGGCTGACGGCGAGAACGTCGCGGCTATGACCGTTAGCGAGATGCGAGAAGAGGTTCGGATTGGTGATCGCTTGCTGCCCGTCACCGAGGCGGAGGTTGAACCGTTTTATCAACCACAGGCCCCAGGCGAGATGATTTCCGACGCTTACATGATAGGTGTCGCCGGGGGTGTGACCCAGATTAGCGTGCTCGACATCGTGGTCATTAATCGTGGCGCCCGGGAGTCATTGCAAGTCGGCGATGTGCTGGCCATCGATCATGCCGGTGAGCTGGTGAAGGATCCCGTTACCGGCAAGCCCGTGCGTTTGCCTGATACCCGCGCCGGCGTGCTGATGGTGTTTTCTGTTTATGACCGCGCCAGCTTTGGGCTGGTACTGGAGGCGACCAAGCCGCTGTCGGTGGGCGACAAGCTCAGTAACCCCTGAGGCGCGTCATCAAGTAATCACGAGGCGCCCGCTGGGCGTTTCTTTATGGCCGAGCGCCTCAAGGATGAGCCGTGGCACACCAATTTGGTCTCAATCAAATCGCCGATACCCGTTGGCTCACGCTGACTCGCGCCGTTGAGAAGAGCGCTCGCTGGCTAGACGCGGTGCTACAGGCATGCCCGTCGCCCGAGGCTATATTGGGCTGTGCGGGAGAGCCGGCGAAGGTGCTGGCGCTCGAAGGGCTTCAGCGCGCATTGGATAAGCCCGCGCCAATTGATTTTCCCTCAGGGCTTATTGGCGATTCACCGTTATGTTTGATCACTCCCCAAGACCCTGAGTACCCGCCACTTCTGAGGGAGTGTCCCGATCGGCCGCCTTTTTTGTTCTGTCGGGGCGTTTTGCCGTATCTCGGGGCGGCCACGTTGTCGATTGTCGGAACAAGAAAGCCGTCGCTTGAGGGCCGTCGTGCCGCCAAAGAGTTCGCTGGCGCCGCTGCAGCGTCGGGGTTGGTTGTGGTCAGCGGGCTGGCGCTGGGCATTGACGGCATCGCGCATGATGCAGCGTTGACCGCTGGGGGCAGTACCGTTGCGGTACTGCCATCTGGTATGGACCGGATTTACCCAGCGCGCCACCAGAGGCTGGCCGAGAGAGTGATGGCGGAAGGGGTGTTGGTCAGCGAGTTTCCCTTGGGCACACCACCGAGGAAGCATCATTTTCATCGCCGCAACCGAACGTTGTCGGGCTTCAGCGAAGCCACCCTCGTTGTCGAGGCCGGGCGGCCCAGCGGCACACTCATCACAGCCAGTGCGGCCGCGGATCAAGGGCGAGACGTTCTGGTGCTGCCCTGGTCCATTTACCATCGAGAGGGGGCAGGCTGTCGGTATCTCCTTGAGGATGGCGCGGTGCTGGTGCAGTCGGTTGAAACGATGCGGGAGCACCTCGGTGTGCCGACAGCGCCTTCTGCGTCATTGCCACAGGTTCACCCGCCTGCGTCAGCAGGCTCGTTCAGTGTGAGCACGCTGGACGCGGATCAGCAGGCGATGCTCGCACTCCTCGGTAGCGGCACCCACGGGGCAGACACTCTGTCTGCCTATCTCAACTGGGATATCAATCGTTGTCTGGCCTGCCTGACTGCACTGGAAGTATCTGGTCGTATTCAGCGGGTGTCTGGCGGGTACACAGCGATCGCTTAAGCACCACCATTCATGGTGGGTTTGTCTTGCATCGCACGGGTATTGGCGGCGGGGCTGGCGTCTGGGGTAAGGTGCGGGCCTATCTGTTCTGCGGCGCTGGTATGGCATTGAACTCTGGACCCGAACTGCACTCTCGCTGGCGAGCGCCCCAGATGGCGGCATTGCTCTGGGCGGGCGGGGTCGTGGCGTGTCCGGCGGAGGGCGTGTGGGGGCTGAGCTGTGATCCTTTTGATCAAGTCGCCGTTCTGGATCTTTTGGCGATGAAACAGCGTGAGGTGAGCAAGGGCCTGATTGTTGTCGGCGCGAGCAGTGACGTCTTTGCTGATGTGCTCAGGGATCTGTCATCCGAGCAGCGCGAGATGATGCTGGCGTCTTGGCCGGGGCCCAATACCTGGCTGGTGCCCCACAGAGGGTATTTTCCGTCCTGGGTAACGGGAGAGAGTGACGAGGTGGCGATCCGTGTGACGTCGTCACCGGCCTTGGCTGCCTTGTGCAAGGCATTTGACGGACTATTGGTATCGACCAGTGCGAACCCTGCGGGGCTTCCGCCACCGCACAGCATCTGGGAGCTGCGGCGTTACTTCGGCACGACATTACCCGCATTTCCGGGTGCTATTGACCCGGCTGGCAAACCATCAACAATACGTCGTGTAGAAGATGGATCGGTCATCCGCGGTGAAATTGAGAATAAGGAGTAGTCCATGGATGCGGAGGCAGTAGAGGCCTACCTGACATCACTTCAGGACCAGATCTGCGGAGAGCTTGAGGCCATCGATGGTGGCGAGACTTTCGCGACCGAATCCTGGGACCGGCCGGAAGGCGGTGGCGGCATCAGCCGGGTATTGGCTGAGGGCGAAGTGATCGAAAAGGGCGGCGTGAACTTTTCTCATGTGGTTGGCGCGGGCATGCCAGCGTCGGCCACACAGCACCGTCCGGAACTCGCTGGACGCAGCTTTCGGGCCATGGGAGTGTCTCTGGTCATCCACCCCCGCAACCCTCACGCGCCGACGTCTCATGCCAATGTACGCATGTTCATGGCAGAGAAACCCGGCGAGGAGCCGGTGTGGTGGATGGGAGGCGGGTTCGACCTGACGCCTTACTATGGCTATGAAGAAGACGCCGTTCATTGGCATGCCACCGCCAAGGCTGCTTGCGACCCCTTTGGTGAGGACGTCTACCCTCGCCTGAAGAAATGGTGTGACGACTATTTTTATCTGCCCCATCGCCAAGAGCCGCGCGGAGTGGGTGGGCTTTTTTACGATGACCTTAATGATTGGGGCTTCGAAAAGACGTTCTCTTTCATGCGCAGCGTGGGAGACGGGTTTCTCAAGGCCTATGCGCCAATATTGGAGCGACGCATGAACACGCCCTGGACAGAAGCGCAGCGCCAATGGCAGCTGTACCGGCGGGGGCGCTACGTGGAATTCAACCTAGTCCACGACCGCGGCACCTTGTTCGGTTTGCAAACCAATGGCCGCACCGAGGCGATACTGATGTCGCTACCGCCCCTGGTGCGCTGGGAGTATGGGCTCGCACCCGATGAAGGCACGCCCGAGGCCGCGCTGATGACAGACTTTTTACGCCCGCGCGACTGGTTGGGGCTCGACACTGGCGCCACAGCTACCTGATGGCAGTCGTGCCTCTTTCAGCCGGCCCTGTTGACGCCGATGCGCTCGGCAGAGATGCGCTCAAGCGATGACAGGTGATCAAACGATTTCAGGGCGCTTTGCCGTGGTGGGCAATCCGATTGAACACAGTCTCTCGCCGCGTATTCACGCGGCCTTTGCGCGGCAGGGCGGCCAGCAGATCGACTATCGCGCCGAACGGGTTGAGGTGGATGACTTTGAAAGTTGGGTTTCGGCCTTTTTTGACACAGAGGGTCGTGGTCTGAACGTCACCTTGCCTTTTAAAACCCGCGCCTGTGACCTGGCTGACACGGTATCGGACAGGGCGCGCCTGACCGGGGCCGCCAATTTTCTGACCGCGAATGAGGCGGGCGGGATCCACGCGGATAACACCGATGGGAAAGGCTTGCTGACCGATGTCACGACAAATGCCGGCTGGACTTTGCAGGGTGCGCGTATTTTGGTGCTGGGTGCTGGGGGCGCGGTCAAAGGCGTTATCCCTTCGCTGCTCGAGGCCGGCCCCGCCGCCTTAGTGATCGCTAATCGCACGGCCGAACGCGGGGAGGCGCTGGCGGCAGAGTGGGCGGCGCGGCCCATACCCGTATCGGGCGGCGGCTATTCACTGGCGGCTGGGACGCCTTGGGATGTCATTATTAATGGCACCAGCACGGGACTGTCTGATGAGATGCCCGCCCTGCCAAATGAGACGGTGCTGGCCGAGGGGTGCTGCTGTTATGACATGGCCTATGGCAAGGGGCCGACACCGTTCATGCGCTGGGCGGCAGAGCAGGGTGCCGCGGAGGCCAGAGATGGTTTAGGGATGCTGGTTGAGCAGGCAGCGGAGAGTTTTTGTTTGTGGCTCGGTCAGTACCCCGATACACAGCCGGTGATCGCCGACCTGCGGCAGCTGTGAGCGCCCTTCGATCAGGCGTTGCCGTCGAGGTAACGCTGCTTTAAAGAGGTATATCCCGCTGCGCTGTAGGGGAGAAACTTGATCTCGTCTTCCGTCAGCGCGCGGACTTCGCGGGCGGGGCTGCCCGCATAGAGATAGCCGCTACGTAGCCGCTTGCCCGGCGTCACCAGCGCGCCGGCAGCAATCATCACGTCGTCTTCTACCACCACAGCATCCATGATGATGGCGCCCATGCCGACCAACACACGGTTCCCGACGGTGCAGCCATGTAACAGCGCGCGATGCCCGACCGTCACGTCTTCGCCAATGTGCAGTGGGAAGCCCCCAGGGTTATAGGGGCCATCATGAGTCACATGCAGGACGGTGCCGTCCTGAATGTTGGTGCGCGCACCGATCCGAATCACTTGCACATCGCCGCGCATCGCCGCGTGGGGCCAAACGCTAACGTCATCACCCAGCGCGACGTCACCCATGACGACAGCGGAGGGGTCGATCATCACGCGCTTGCCCAGCGCAGGGGTAACACCCAGCCCTTCGCGTATATTGATCTCGCCTCTAAAATCGATGGTGCTCAAAGCGTCTCTCCTGCTGACTCCAGGCGGCAGTGCCTGCCATGTTCCGGGCAGTTTCCCGCAGCGTGCGCCAGGGTTGTTAAAATGTCGATAATGGATGTTCAAGGGCGGTGTTGAAGGTGCCGCGAGGCGAGTATGTCGGATTCTAGTTCTGAACCCAAACAGCGGCCGCGATTTGTGGCGGGCGCGATCTGCCCCAGCTGCCAAGAGATGGATCGCATGGTGATTGATGGTGCTGCCGACGAGCGGCGGTGCGTCGCCTGTGGCTTCGTCGAGGCGCGACCCGACGCCGGTGCCAGTATGCCAGCAACCCGTGTCACCCGAGCCTCCGCCCGACGCGTCGAGACCGAGGCAGAGGCGGTCCGCTTACTGGACGAGTAAGCCAAGCCTGCTCCTCAAAAAGCCTCTCACATTACCTTGAGCTATGTGAGGAATTAATAAAAAACATTGGCATTCATAATGCCGTCCGCGGAGCATACGCACCGCTGGCGATAGGTGCACTTTTGTCCATGTATTTTTCGGCAACTTCGCTATAATCCCGCGCTTTTCGGCCCCCTCAGTGGCTTGGGGTCCTACGCTACAAAAACAGACGGAGTACACACGCGATGGGGAAAGTGTTCTCAGGAGCGATCTTGACATTTTTGGCGCCGCTCGCTGCGGCCCAAAACCAGGTCAACATGTCACCTGGTGTGACCGAGATCGGTGCCGACATTTTTGAGCTCCACATGCTGATCATGTGGATCTGCGTGGTGATTGGCGTCGCGGTGTTCGCTGTGATGTTCTACTCCATCTATGCCCACCGTAAATCAAAGGGGCATCAGGCATCTCAATTCCACGAGAGCACAAAGGTCGAGGTTGCGTGGACGGTGGTGCCCTTCCTCATTCTGATCGCCATGGCGGTGCCGGCAACATCAACGTTGCTCGAGGTGTACGACAACGACGAAGCCGAGCTGGATATTCTGATCACCGGTTACCAGTGGAAGTGGAAGTACGAGTACCTTGAAGAATCCGGCGAGCCGGTAGCGTTTTTCTCTAATCTCGCGACATCGCAGGAAGAGATCTACAACACCGACAAAAAGGGGGATAACTACCTCCTGGAAGTGGACGAACCGCTGGTGATCCCGACCAATACCAAGGTGCGGTTTCTGATTACGGCTAATGACGTCATTCACTCCTGGTGGGTGCCGGAAATCGCGGTGAAGCGCGATGCGATCCCGGGCTTTATCAACGAAGCCTGGACGCGGGTGCCGGAAGAGGGCATTTATCGCGGTCAGTGCACGGAGCTATGCGGCTCGTATCACGGTTTTATGCCTGTCGTAGTGCACGCCGTACCGAGAGGCGAATTTGACGCCTGGATGGCCGCCAAGCGCGGCGCCGCGGTGGCGCAGACGCAGCTGGCTATGCAGACCCTGTCGGTCGATGACCTGATGGACCAGGGCAAGGCGGTTTACGACAGTGCTTGTCTGGCCTGCCATGGGGCGCAGGGCCAGGGTGGCATCGGTAACGCTATTGCCGGCAGTGCCGTCGTGATGGGCGACCTCTCCAGCCACATGGCAGTGGTCGCCAAAGGTGTTTCGGGGACAGCGATGCAGGCCTTTGGTGGTCAGCTTAACGATGTCGAAATGGCTGCGGTGCTGACCTACCAACGCAACGCATTTGGTAACAACACGGGCGATGTCGTCCAGCCCGGTGATGTCACCGGCATGAAGAACGGTTAAGGGGTAAAGACGATGGGTGCACATCATCACGGACCGGCTCAGGGCATTTCGCGCTGGCTGTTTACCACTAACCACAAAGACATCGGCACGATGTATCTGTGGTTCTCCTTCGCCATGTTTTTGCTCGGTGGCTTTTTTGCGATGGTCATTCGTGCTGAGCTATTCCAGCCCGGCATGCAGTTGGTTGAGCCCGGTTTCTTCAACCAGATGACCACATTGCACGGTCTGGTAATGGTGTTCGGCGCCATCATGCCGTCCTTTGTTGGGCTGGCTAACTGGCTGATCCCCATGATGATCGGCGCGCCGGATATGGCGCTGCCCCGCATGAACAACTGGAGCTTCTGGATTCTGCCCCCGGCTTTCCTGATGCTGGCCTCCACGCTCTTTATGGAGGGCGGTGCGCCGGCCTTCGGCTGGACCTTCTACGCGCCGCTATCGACCACGTACGCGGCGCCCTCGGTCACCTTCTTCATTTTTGCGATCCATATTCTAGGCGTGTCCTCCATTATGGGCTCGATCAACATCATCGCTACGGTGATGAACATGCGCGCGCCGGGTATGACCTACATGAAGATGCCGCTGTTCGTGTGGACCTGGCTGATCACCGCTTTCCTGCTGGTTGCCGTGATGCCGGTCTTGGCGGGCGCCGTCACGATGATGTTGATGGATATCCACTTTGGGACCAGCTTCTTTAGCGCTGCTGGCGGCGGTGACCCCGTATTGTTCCAGCACATTTTCTGGTTCTTCGGCCACCCTGAGGTCTACATCATTATTTTGCCGGCGTTTGGCGTGGTATCGCAGATCATTCCTGCTTTCTCCAGAAAGCCGCTGTTTGGCTACGCCTCTATGGTGTACGCGACTGCGTCAATTGCGTTCCTGTCGTTCATCGTCTGGGCCCACCACATGTATACGGTAGGCATGCCGATCGCGGGTGAGTTGTTCTTCATGTACGCCACTATGCTCATCGCGGTGCCTACCGGGGTGAAGGTCTTTAACTGGATCTCGACGATGTGGCGCGGTGCGTTGAGCTTTGAGACGCCCATGCTCTTTTGCATCGGCTTTCTTATTCTGTTCACCTTGGGTGGCTTTACCGGCTTGATGCTGTCGATTGCGCCGGCTGACTTCCAATATCACGACACCTATTTTGTGGTCGCGCACTTCCACTACGTGATGGTGGCGGGTGCGGTGTTCTCTATGACCGCAGCAATTTACTACTGGCTGCCCAAGTGGTGTGGCCGTATGTACAGCGAAGCCATGGGTAAGACCCATTTCTGGATCTCATTCATTGGTTTCAACATCACGTTTTTCCCCCAGCATTTTGTGGGGCTTGCGGGCATGCCAAGGCGCATTCCGGACTACGCGCTGCAGTTTGCCGATTTCAACATGATGTCTTCGATCGGTGCATTTATTTACGGCGCCTCTCAGCTGCTATTCCTCTACAACGTGATTGCGACCATCGTGGCGGGCAAGCCCGTGAGTGATGAAAAAGTCTGGGACGGCGCAGAGGGGCTTGAGTGGACGGTACCCACGCCTGCGCCCTATCACACCTTTGAAGAGCCGCCGGCGGTGCCCAAGCCCGCGGGCACTATCTAGCGGGACCCAGGACGAGTTGGGGGAGTGAGATGAGCAGTCTGCGGTTAAGCCGCGTGCCGGCCATCGACACAGCACTAAAACTGGTGGCGGTTGCCGTTGCCATGTTTGCCTTCGTCTTCGTTGTGATGGTGCCGCTTTATAACGTGCTCTGTGACGCGCTCGGCATCAATGGCAAGACTGCCAGTCAGGCCTACACCGCTGTTCCCGCGGCTGTTGATGAAGGCCGCGAGATAACCGTGCAGTTTGTGGCGATCAACAACGATGGCATGCCGTGGTCCTTTACCCCCGACATGCGCATGATGCGGGTCAATCCCGGCGCGGCTAACGGCGTGGTATTTCATGCCATGAACCCAACCGACGCCGACATGGTGGCGCAGGCTATCCCCAGTATCTCGCCCAGTCGCGCCGCGGCGTACTTCCACAAAACCGAGTGCTTTTGCTTTGACCAGCAAATGCTAGACGGTCAGTCGGGTGCAGAGATGCCGCTGCAGTTCATTGTTGACCAAGATCTGCCCGCAGACATCCACACCATCACACTTTCGTACACATTATTCGACGTCACTGGCACGGTGACCGACGGGCTAGCGTCTCGCTAGCACGGGATCGAGGAGAGATACATGGCCAATTCATCATCAGCTTCAGCCGGTTACGAAAAATATTACGTGCCTGAATCCTCAAGCCTGGCGGTGAGAGCCACCATCGGTTTGATTTTGTCGGTGTTTGGTGCGGCGATGGTACTGAACGACATGACGTTCGGCGGCTCAGAAGAATCTAGCACTTCAGTGTGGGTGCTGACGGTCGGCCTGGTGTTTTTCATTTTTACGCTTGCCAGTTGGTTTGGCACCGCGATCCGGGAAAACCTCGCCGGGATGAACAGTGGCCAACTCCACCAGAGCTATGTGCTGGGGATGTTCTGGTTCATCTTCTCGGAAGTCATGTTTTTCGCCGCGTTTTTTGGCGCATTGCTCTACGTCCGGCAGTTCGCCGGTCCTTGGCTCGCCGGTGAGGGGGAGGGTGGCCGAATGAACGGGCTCTTGTGGCCTGGCTTTGAATTTGCCTGGCCTCCGGTGACAACCCCTCAGGAGATGGTGGGTGGCGCCGGCTCGCAGGTGATTGCCAATAACGGTGCGTTTGTCTCTCAGGAGACATCCATGGCGCCCGCCGATGCCCACGCCTGGTATGCATGGCTGCCGATGTGGAACACGCTGATCCTGCTGTCATCGAGCGCGACGGTTCATGTCGCGCACACCGCGATCTTAGCCGGTAACCGTCAAAAGTTTAATCGTTGGCTCGGCATTACCGTTGGTCTTGCCGTCATTTTTCTGGGCCTGCAGGCGGCTGAATATTACGAAGCGTACGAGCTTTATGGACTGACGCTGAACTCCGGTATCTATGGCTCCACCTTTTTCATGCTGACCGGGTTTCATGGTTTCCATGTGGCGATGGGCATGACCATGTTGCTGATTCAGCTGGTCCGTTCTGTGAGGAGAGAGCACTTCACCGCAACTGAGCACTTTGGCTTTGAAGCCTCCAGCTGGTATTGGCATTTTGTCGATGTGGTGTGGGTGTTTCTCTTCCTGTTTGTCTACATCCTGTAATCGAAATTGCGCATACAAGGGGCGCTGCGGCGCCCCTTTTCGTTGGGGACATATAAAACAGAGGGCGCTGAGACGGCGGCTTCTCTGGTGTTGCGCTGATAGGATGGCCCTCTCATGCAGAGTGCTGACCCAGAGGGCTGAAGTAAACCCGACTGGCGCCGTGGCACAATGACCAGCGCGTGCCGCGCATAGGGCCCCTGTCGGATTGAGCAGGCCTACTCTTGTGGTGCAGCTTGTTCAGTAGTGCTCGGGCCCGGATCCCAGGGGTTTTGTTGCCCGAGCTGGCCTGTCATGACGCCGTAGAGAATCACCAAGAGCAAACATGCGCCAAGGCCCAAACGAACCCCCAGCGAGGTGAACAACCGCTTTTTATCCGGGTTGCCTTGGTCAGACATCAGAAACACCAGACCCGAGGCGAGACTGGCGACAAGCGCTATCATGAGCAGCACGATGAGGGTCTTGAGCATAATGGCAATCCTTTTGGCCCCGCCTGGCGCATAGTGGAAAAGCGGATGAAACACGAGTCGGAGAAAGATGCAGTTTAACCGAAGTCTGGGCCCGCTCTGCATTAGCGGCGATGTGCGCGCCGTGCTGGCTGGTCTCATTCTGTTCGCGCTA
>JAHEJH010000330.1 GCA_024638905.1 Luminiphilus sp. | reverse complement strand
AGGGCCGCGCGCACCAGCAGATCGCGAACAGTCTCATCCACCGCATCCGCGGCGACGTCGGGTGAGGCCTCCGAGTGCTGCCAATAAAGAGCAGCGATGCCAGCCGTCACGGCAGCAGACCCGGACGTACCATAAAAGTTTGTATCCGTGGTCGCGCCTCCGGAAACTGTGGTCAGAATGCTCTGCCCGGCTGCGGCAGCATTCGGTTTTGACACGGCGAGCCCGTTAGCAATGGCCGAATAGCCACCCTGACCGTCGCTCTCCCAAAAGAAACGCGCGGTGCCCGAGGCCTCTCCATCCGAGGAGTAACCAGAAATCGATCTGGCGCTGCACGTCGCATAGTCAGATTCATTATTGTCAACACATAAATCGCTCGCGCCCACGGTAAATGCGTTCTTGCTCGCGGCATGACCTCTTATGCTTCCGGGGGTGACCTGATCAAAAACCGCACTGCTGTAGGCCAGCGTTGACGGGACGTTGGTCCGCACGCCCGTCACCATGAGTCGCAAACCGTCGACGGCAGACAAGCCCTGATCAAACACCACCTTGTGACCAGCGGCAATCGGCAGGCTGGTGCACCCGCCGGGCGGCGCTGAGAACAGCTCCGCGCCAACCACCAACTGGTCGCTCGCATCGTATACCCAAGCGGTGAATCTCGGGTCAGCGCCGGGCGCGGGCTTTTCACTCCAAAAAATACAGAGGCGATCAACACCCTCCTCGAGGGTGATAAATCCGTCTCCACCGAAAGACTGAACGAAATAGCCTGACAAAAAAGGGTCGATGGCAATCAGTCCAGCCGGCGCTACGATACCCTCAAAATTTGAGACGTACACAGCGGATGTTGCCGACGAACCACTATGACCCGTATCCCCTGCAGCGGTGATATGGAGCACACCCGATTCACTGGCTGCGGTAATGGCCTCACTGACCTCGTCGATCTCGAAGGGGTTTTGATCAGGATAAAAGAGATCATCGACAATAATGTCTGCAGCCGGGATCTGCTCATCCGCATCGCCGGTAGCCAAAGCGCTCACGACGGCCGCCAACTCTCCCGGGACACTGCTCACCCCGGGAGAGGCCAGCACTACCCGGGCGCCCGGCGCCATGTCGTAGATCAACTGCAGTAACAAGAGCATGTCGGTGGTGCCGTTAACATTGTCAACGGCGTCTAACGCGCCAGCGCCGTGTGTAACGGCCTTGCCGCCAGAGCGCACAAACAAGCTTGCGGCATCGGGAATTTTGCGAGTGCTCAATGCTTGCAGTGCATCCAAGTCGGATTGTTTGAAAGGAAGACTGATCAAGCCGATTACCACGCCCGAACCGTCCAGAGCTGGATCACCGATCTTCGGCTTGTCGGCGGGATACAGGTCTTCCAACCGATGTGCGCCCGCCGCCTGCGTGGCGCCCTGACCCTGAGCCATCGGGCCAATGACCTCGGTGATCCGGAGAACCGCGTTGAATAGCGACAGCGCCACCGCCTCCGAACCCGTCAGCTGGGCAGTCACGTACGACCGGGATTGCGAGATAAATTTTGGCGAGACACCCAGTTTAGACAGAGCGATGACGACCTCATCTGCGCTGCTGCCATCGATACGATACACCCGCTCAAGACTGGAAATCGTGCGCGCGACCTGAGTTGCCTCAGCGGCCAGTAGAGAGGGTAAGGGTTGCCTAGCGGCGTGGCGCGCGCCTGCGACAAGCGCCGGCGGCAGTTTCTTTTCAGTAGCAGACAAAGACTGCAAAAATTCGCGGTAGGACGCGGACGATTTGTTATCGTCAGCAGCCAGTGCCCGACCACCCAGCGCAAGTGCGAGTAGCAAGCACGCCCAAAACAAGCGCGCCCACAAAATGTCGCCAAACTTTCCTCTCATAAGCACCATATTCTGCAAGTCCAATTTGCTCGACAGCGCCAGATACTGTGTACGCTGGCACCTGCCTTCCGATTTCAGTTTACCGCAAGCCAATCCTGGGTTAGAGAGATCCATACAGCCAAGGGGACCTCCCATTTATTGGCTTGCCAGCATGTCTGCGCACGCTTCACTTTGCGTTATCTCTTCGTCGCAGGCTTCAAGGTGATCCCATCACTATGGTATGCGCGCAACCGGCCGCTGTGGCGCTTGCGTATTGGACCGCCACAATCCTATCCCGGGGCACGCTAAGTCGATAAGGGGCGATGTAAAAAGACGACCTATGTTAACTGTGGGCGTTTTGGCTCACAATTAGCTTTTGCGTGTAAATTTGGACTCGCTTGGCATGGTAAGACGATCACTT
>JAHEJH010000328.1 GCA_024638905.1 Luminiphilus sp. | reverse complement strand
GTCGCGCTACACGGCTGGCTAGATAATGCGTTGTCATTCTCGGTGATGGCACCCTTTCTCTGTAAATACCGACTCATTGCGCTGGACCTGTCCGGTCAGGGGCTGAGCGATCATCGCTCACCGGATGCGACGTATCACATTTGGGATGACGTCCCGCAACTGCTCTCGGTGATTGCGTCATTGGGGCTAGATGAGCTGGTGGTGATGGGTCATAGCCGCGGCGCGGCGATCGCGGTGCTATTGGCAACGGCGCTTGAAGAGCAATGCTCCCGCCTGGTGTTGCTGGACGGCATGTTGCCGCGCCCCACGCTCGAGGAGTCCGCTGTAGAGCAGTTTCTGCAGTCGCAGCGCGATCACATCGGGCTGACGGCTCATCGGCCGCGTACTTTTGGGGGTTTGGAGGAGTTCGTGAGCGCCAGAGTGAAGCTGGGATTTTCACAAGGTAGCGCAAGGATACTTGCCCCCAGAGCACTGCGAGAAACCGCAGAGGGTTGGGCATTGACGCATGATCCCCGGCTGAATCACGCCTCCGCAGTGAAGTTGAGTCCCGGCATGTGCTCCGCATTTTACGCCGCCATGACGCAGCCGACATTAGCTTTGGTGGCGGAGCAAGGCTTGCGCACTAGAGGGGGGCTGGAAGCGTCTCTCGCGGCGGTTTCAGAGATACCGAACTGCCGTGTCGAAACGGTGCTCGGGTCTCACCACACCCATATGGAAGAGGGCGCGCAGCCTATTGCTGGGCGCCTTGCGGACTTCATCGGGGCGTAATGCCCTAGCTCAGGAATTCAGCGCGCGACGCGGGGTCGGATTTGAAGACGCCACCCAGAGACGTGGTGCGAGTGCTGCTGTTGCCGTCTTTTACGCCACGGGCTTTCACGCAGTAGTGCACGGCAGAAATGGTGACCGCCACATCGTTGGTGCCGAGCAGGGTTTGCATCGCGACCAGAACCTGCTGCGTAAGGCGCTCCTGAACCTGCGGACGCTGCGCAAAAAACCGCACCAGGCGGTTGATTTTGCTCAATCCGATCACCTTGTCTTTCGGTATGTAAGCGACCTTGGCTGAACCGTCAATGGTCACAAAATGGTGCTCGCAGGTACTGGTCAGGTCGATATCTTCGACGCAGACCATTTCCTCCACGTTCATTTTGTTTTCGATCACGGTGATCTTGGGGAATTTGGAGTAGTCGAGTCCGCTGAAGACCTCGTCCACGTACATCTTGGCGATGCGGTGCGGCGTTTCCTCAAGACTGTCGTCTTTCAGGTCTAGTCCCAGTGCCTGCATGATGTCGCCAAAGGCGCCACGTATGACTTCGTATCGCTGATCGCGTGACAGATCATTTGTCGTCATCGGCGTTTCCAGGCCGCGCTCCAGCAGGGCGCCTCTGACTGCGATGGCCTCCTCGGTCAGTGAGCCCGGGAGGGTGGTTGGGATCTGGGATGCTACCGGTTGAATTGCCATGTCTACCTCTACCCAATGTGTTGTGTGTGGTTGGTACTGACCGCGTACTGGTTCAGATTTCAGCAGCGGGCGTTCCCGAACCCCCCAGAACGGTGCGGCCGAACCCCAACAGGTTGCTCTCCGGGGTCGCAGGGTTGACCTGTGGCATGAAGGATCTTCTACTGAATCCTTGCCAAAGGGCCGCATTGACTGGATTTTTTTACCGAAGCAAAAAACCCCAAATAATGACGCGTCAACTCAATAGACTATCATGAGCTGTCCAAAATAATAGACATATTGAATGCAGACTTTCCGGACAAAACTGAGTCAAGTGGAGACCGCCCTCCAGGATGCTGACGTTTTCTGTGGTCATGGTTATGAGTCAGTGTGGGACGAGGCGGTAGCGCTCGTGTTGGGCGCGGCGGGCCTCTCGCCAGAGCAGCCGCGGTCGTTGTTGGATCAGCCCTTTCCCGCCGAAGCGGAGGGCCACCTGACAGACTTGATAGAGCGTCGGTGTCGTCAGCGGCTGCCGGTGGCCTACTGTCTTCAAGAAGCGTATCTGGCTGGCTTGCGGTTTATTGCCGACGCTCGGGCCCTGGTGCCACGGTCCCCGGTATCTCACTTGTTGGCTGATCGCCTCGTGCCCTGGTGGCCCGGTGAGCGAGATCCCGGTGTCGTAGTGGATGTGTGTTGCGGCGGAGGCAGTCTGGGCCTGGTTGCGGCGGAGGCCTTTCCAGATGCCACAGTAATCCTCTCTGACCTTGATTTGCAGGCGCTGTCGCTCGCAGCTGAAAATATTGCCCTGCACGGGCGGTCTGACAAGGTCTGTGCGCTGCGCGCTG
>JAHEJH010000249.1:6141-11247 GCA_024638905.1 Luminiphilus sp. | reverse complement strand
CCCAGCTCTACCAAGCTCATTTGACTGAGGCCGGAAAACGACAGGCCTGACGCCGCCTCTTTATCACGCGAGGCATCGTCGCCCGATGTCGCCAGAGGCTCGGCAATCAGATCGTTGAACACCGCGGCAACCTCACGCTGCGCCTCAGCGAGATGCGCTTGCAGCGTCTCCCAATCCGCAAATCCCGACAGGAGTGCCAGCTGTGCCCGCTGCACCGGTTCGCTCGGCAGCGACTGGGTTTGTTTATCCTGCATGGCCTGTAGCGCATGCTCTACGCGACGCTCAAGACCATAATGCACAGCCAGGCGGCGAGCTTGGTCGGTGGACAACACCTCGGCTCGCTCCAAGGCTGCTAACGTCGCAAGCAGTGGCCGGGTGCGAATTTCCGGAATCCGGCCTCCGTGAATCAGTTGCAGACTCTGCGCAATGAACTCGATTTCCCGAATACCACCCGCGCCGCGCTTTAAATCATTATTCACCCCGAGCCGCGTGACCTCGGCGCGCATCATGCTTTTCATTTCCCTCAGTGCCGCTATCACGGAGAAATCGGTGTAGCGGCGATACACAAAGGACCCGAGCATGTTCATCAGGCTTTCTTGCGCCTCTGGCGTGCCGGTAATGGGCCGCGCTTTGATCATGGCATAGCGTTCCCACTCCCTTCCCTGCTCCTGGTAGTACACCTCCAGTGCGTTGTATGACCCCACCAACGCACCGCTGTCTCCATAGGGCCGGAGACGCATATCCACCCTGAAGGCGAAGCCGTCCTCGGTCACCGCGTCCAGCAGGCGGATCACCATCTGGCCAAGACGAATGAAATACGCCTGGTTATCCAGTTCCTGGCGCCCTCCCTGCGTGTGACCCGCCTCGGGATAAGCGAAAATCAGGTCAACATCAGAAGAAAAGTTCAGTTCATTACCGCCGAGCTTGCCCATACCGAGCACGACCAGTGATTGTGGCTGGCCGCTATCTGTGTCGCATGGCGTGCCGTATTTTTCTTTCAGCGTGGCGGTTGCCATGCTGAGTGCTGCGCGAATGCTGCAGTCTGCAAGCTGACTGAGTGCCTCAAAAGCCTCTTCCAGACTGGCCAGCTGTGCGTGATCACGCCAGAGAATGCGCAGCATCTCCCGATGACGAAAGATTCTCAGTGCAGCCAGCGCCCCCGGCTCGGATTGAGTCGGCGGAACTAGCGCAGACAGCGCCCGATCCCAGTGGTCAGCCGCCCAATCGCGGCTCTCGAGCAGCGTTCCGTCAGCCAACGCATCGCCCAGCCACTCATGCTGGCGCGCGACTTGCTCGCCAAAAAAGTCGCTGCACGCAAGGAGCTCTTGGAAGGCGCGCGACTGACCCGCGGCCTCCACAGAATCGGTGAGGGCGGTAAAGCCGGCGTCGCCAATGCGCGTTGTCAGACGCGTAATGGCCTCGCTGAGGCGATCCTCCATCCACGGGGGCCTTCCCAGATCCTGTGACATCTCTTGGCCTACTCTGCCCAATCAGTAGCGCTAGCCTATCGGCAAGGGGCAGGCCCCGCCACTCGCGTCATCACGAGCCTGACATGAAGATTTTTACCCTTTCTCGCAACCTGAAGACTCGGTAGGATGCGCGTCCCTGAAAGGCCGCTTCGCCGTGGCCTATCGTCATCAATACCAGCAGATACCATGACCGACACAGCGCATCACATTGCCTGGTTTCGCCACACGGGTCCCTATATCAAGGCACACCGTGGGCGGACCTTTGTGATTTATTTGGGGAACGGTGCGCTTGAATCGGCGGGGCACGCGACCCTGATCCACGATTTGGCCTTGCTTCACTCTCTGGGTATCAAACTGGTCCTGGTTCACGCCACCCGGGAGGCGATTGATGCCGCACTGCCCACCGATCAGCAGGCGCAGTTCCACGACGGTATTCGCATTACCGATGATCTCACGCTGTCGTTGGCTATCGAGACAGCAGCGCGGCAGCGGGTGCAGCTGGAGCAACAGCTTTCGATGGGGCTACCCAACACCCCACTGACCGGGGCCCGGCTCAGAATTCTGGGCGGCAATGTGGTGACGGCAAAGCCCATTGGTATTCTCGATGGCGTCGACTATCTGCACAGTGGCACGGTACGTCGAGTCGATGCCGAGGGGGTTCGTGGCATTCTGGACCAGGATGCCATCGCGCTGCTGTCGCCACTCGGTTACTCGCCAGCGGGGGAAATTTTCAGTGTCAGCGCCAGCGAGGTTGCTGAAAAAGTCGCTGTGGCCATTGGCGCTGACAAGTTGATTTTCCTTGACCGCCAGCCGGGCCTACACACCGCAGGCGGAGAGCTGATTCGCCAGTGCACCATTGACTCCGCATGGGATCTCGACCTCGGGGATGTCGAGCAGCAGCGCCTGCGCGACAGCGCCTGCCGATCCTGTACCAACGGCGTCGCTCGCAGTCATTTGCTCAGCTACGCGCGTGAGGGCGCGCTCCTTGAGGAGCTTTTCACCCATGACGGCTCCGGCACCTTGATCGCACAAAACCCCTACGAGCAGGCCAGGTCAGCGGACATCAACGACATCGCCAGTATCGTCGAGTTGATCAGACCACTCGAGGACAGTGGCGCGTTGGTCAAACGGTCCCGCGAGCGCCTCGAGGAAGAGATCGGTTATTTTTCCATTCTCGAGCGGGATGGCCGCGTCCTGGCGTGCGCCGCACTCTACCCCTATGAAGCTGAGAGCGTGGGAGAGATCGCCTGTGTCGCGACACATCCTGACTACCGTGGCACAGGCAGAGCTCGGCAGCTTCTGGATGAACTGATCGCCGAGGCGAAAGCGCTCTCGCTCACGCACGTCTTTGTGCTCACGACACAAAGCACGCACTGGTTTCTCGAACAGGGCTTTGAAGCCGCGAGCCCGGACGACTTGCCGGTCGAAAAACAACAGCTCTATAACTGGCAGCGTAACGCGGCGGTGCTGCGACGAACAGTCTGAACTCCTCAGACGCCAGTGGTAAGCTAGCGACCCCTTTTTACTCACCACCCGGAGAATTCGATGCCCCAATATCGATCTCGCACCTCAACCGCCGGACGCAATATGGCAGGCGCCCGGGCCTTGTGGCGTGCAACCGGCATGCAGGATGAGGACTTTGAGAAGCCCATCATTGCGGTGGTGAATTCGTTCACCCAGTTCGTGCCCGGCCACGTGCACCTCAAAGACCTCGGACAATTGGTTGCGCGTGAGATCGAGGCAGCGGGTGGCGTCGCCAAAGAGTTCAACACCATCGCCGTGGACGACGGTATCGCCATGGGCCACGACGGCATGCTCTACAGCTTGCCGTCCAGGGACCTCATCGCCGATTCTGTCGAGTACATGGTCAACGCACACTGCGCGGACGCCATGGTGTGTATTTCCAACTGCGACAAGATCACCCCCGGCATGCTGAACGCCGCCATGCGGCTCAATATACCGGTGGTGTTTGTTTCGGGTGGCCCGATGGAAGCGGGCAAAACCGCGTTATCTGAGCACAAGCTGGATCTGGTCGACGCCATGGTGATCGCCGCGGACTCCAGTGCCGACGATGCCACAGTGGAAGCCTACGAGCGCTCTGCCTGTCCAACCTGCGGCTCCTGCTCGGGCATGTTCACCGCCAACTCGATGAACTGCCTGACCGAGGCCTTGGGACTCAGCTTACCCGGCAACGGATCGCTACTGGCGACCCACGCAGACCGTGAACAACTGTTTTTGCGCGCAGGCCGTCTGATCGTGGACTTAGCGCGGCGTTGGTACGAGCGCGATGACGCCACAGCATTGCCTCGCGAGATTGCCAGCCGACGTGCGTTTGAGAACGCCATGAGCCTCGATATCGCCATGGGTGGCTCGACCAACACGATCCTGCACCTCCTCGCCGCGGCGCAGGAGGCCGGTGTGGACTTCGACATGGCCGCGATCGACACGCTATCGCGGAAAATCCCACAGCTGTGCAAGGTGGCACCGAGCACGCCGCTCTACCACATGGAAGACGTGCACCGCGCCGGTGGGGTCATGGCCATCCTCGGTGAACTCGCACGGGGAGACCTGCTCCACCTAGATTGCCCAACGGTTCATAGTGCGAGCCTCGGCGAGGCGCTATCGCGCTGGGACATTATGCAGACCGAGGAAGAGGATGTTCGCACCCTCTATGCCGCGGGCCCTGCCGGCATTCCCACCCAGCAGGCTTTCAGCCAGGATCTCCGTTGGCCCAACCTCGACACTGACCGGGAAGGCGGGTGCGTGAGAGAGATGTCGCACGCCTACTCGCTGGAGGGGGGCCTGGCGGTCTTGTTCGGCAACATTGCGGAGCTGGGCTGCGTGGTGAAAACCGCCGGCGTGGACGATGAGTCACTACAGTTCACCGGACCTGCACACATTTGTGACAGTCAGGAAGCCGCGGTAGCCGATATTCTCGAAGACCGTGTTCAAGCAGGGGATGTGGTCATTATCCGTTATGAGGGGCCACGCGGTGGGCCCGGCATGCAGGAGATGCTCTACCCCACCAGCTACCTCAAGTCCAAAGGACTTGGAAAAGCCTGCGCACTGATCACCGATGGGCGTTTCTCCGGTGGCACCTCGGGGCTGTCCATTGGGCATGTGTCACCCGAGGCCGCGTCCGGCGGTGCGATTGCCCTGATTGAGCCGGGTGACCCGATCGAAATCGATATCCCCGCGCGGACGATCAACGTGTTGGTAGATGACGCCACGTTGGCGAGTCGGCGAGAAGCCATGAATCAGAGCCCCCGCGCCTGGCAACCCGCGGCAGATCGGCCCCGACAGGTATCGACGGCGCTCAAGGTCTACGCGAGCATGGTGACCAGTGCCGATAAAGGCGCGATCCGCGATCAATCCCTGATCAAGGGCTAACCGTCTCTGCATTCTGTGCCGCAAGCGCCGCCAGGTCGTCGCGCAAAGACTGCAAGCGGTTGCGTAATTTCCGGTCCTGCTTGTCAGTACGCGCGATCAACACGTCTCGCGATAACTGCAAAATGACCTCGCCATTGTGATCGATGCCCTCCCGGTAGGCGGGCAACAAGGCATCATCGCGCCCTGCGATCAAAGCACGCACCTGATCTGGCCAGTCAGGTTTAACCTCCAACAAGATCACTGATAA
>JAHEJH010000249.1:0-6131 GCA_024638905.1 Luminiphilus sp. | reverse complement strand
AGACCCGCCGATCTTCCAACCAAAAACGATCCAATCGCGTCATTTCCGAAACGCCAACAGCGATACGGTCGGTCTGCTCCGCGGTAAGCGGGCCGAGGTACCGGCTTAATTGCTTGTCGAACCGATCTTCGAGATCTTCACGGTACTCCGCATCGCTTCGCGCCAACCGGTCTTCCTCGAACTCTTCCTGTTTGGACAGTAAGACGTCCACGAAGTCCTGCCGCTGATCAGGCCTGAGGTCTTCTCCCGTACTCAATAACAACTCTAGAAAAGGATCCTGAAAACGAATCGCCGCGTCTTCGATGCGGTCTGCCATCCCACGAGTATCCTCGAGCGGCACACCCTCATCGAGGATGGTCAAGGCATCATCGAGCAAGACCACATAGGCAGGTAACTCCTCGCGACGGTGCCAGTCGAGCAAAGCCTCCAGACGGCCATCGAAACGCGCCTGCTGTTCGCGATCCAGTGACACATAGTCATCGAGATACCAGCGGACGAGGACATCGACACGGTTGTAAATAAACTGGGTGGCCGAGCAGCTGCTCAACGTGAGCACAATCAGACCCCAAGAGAGGCCTCGCACCACGTGCGTGACAACGCTCCGATTGCATCCCCGCCGATCAGTCACAATGCGACGTGGCTTTAGGTGTTGCAGGATCGCAGAGAGCCGCTTAGACCCGCGCGCTACACCACGGACCGAAGCCTGGGTTAGGCCGCGTTGGCGAGCACCTGGCCACGCCCATCCAGAGCAGAGAGAATGGCTGCCAGCGACGCCTGCACGATATCGTGGCTGCGGCCGACGCCACAGGGACGTTCGCCATCGATATTGAGTTGTACGTAACACACTGCCTCCGCGTCTGCACTCTGACCCAGCGTGTGCTCAGAGTACTCAACCACTACGATATGTCGGCCGGTGAACGACTCCATGGCCTGCACAAAAGCGTCGACCACCCCGTTGCCCTGGCCAGTCAGCGCCACATCTCCCTGAGGTCCATGCAATGTGACCTCAAGTCCGTCGGACTCATCCCGCCGAGACAGCTGGTAATTGCCCAACTGCCATCGGTCGGCGGTGCTCAGATAAGTCTCACTGAACAACGCAAAAATATCGTCGCTGGACACTTCCGCCTCGCTGTCCTCAGCCAAGCCCTGCACGGCGGTGCTGAAGTCGACCTGCAGCCAACGCGGCAGTTCCAGTCCGTAATCTCGACGCAACACATGGGCAACACCGCCTTTGCCCGACTGACTATTGATGCGAATCACTTCCTGATACGTGCGACCGATGTCGGCAGGATCAATCGGTAGATAGGCGACGTCCCAGGCTTCATCGGCGTCACGCTTGGACAGGCACTTATGGATGGCGTCTTGATGACTGCCGGAGAACGCCGTGAATACGAGCTCTCCTGCGTACGGATGGCGCGGATGAACCGGCAACTGCGTGCATTCACGGGCCACCGTGCAAATCTCATCCATGTGCGTGAAATCCAAAATCGGGTCCACGCCCTGGCTGTAGAGATTCATCGCCATGGTCATGATGTCCATATTGCCCGTCCGCTCACCGTTGCCCAGCAGCGTGCCTTCTACCCGGTCTGCACCCGCCATCACCCCGAGCTCGGCGGCGGCGACCGCACATCCCCGATCGTTGTGGGTATGCAGGGAGATGATCAGTGAGTCACGGTTGTTAACGTGATCACAAAACCACTCGATCTGATCTGCATAGATGTTGGGTGTGCTCATTTCCACCGTAGCGGGCAAATTGATGATCACTGGCCGATCAGGGGTCGGTGCCAGTACCTCGTTCACCGCATCGCAAACCGATACCGCGAAATCCATCTCCGTACCGGTAAAACTTTCGGGGCTGTACTCAAATACCCACTCTGTCTCGGGGCGGGCGTCTGCGGCTTCCTTGATCAGGCGGGCGCCATTCACAGCAATATCCCGAATACCTTCCCGGTCGAGACCGAAGACATATTCCCGCTGCACCGTCGAGGTGCTGTTGTAAAAATGCACCACGGCTCGCTTGACGCCCTCGAGCGCGGCAAAGGTTTTTTCAATGAGATCCGCCCGCGCCTGCACCAGCACCTGCACACTTACGTCGTCGGGAATGCGGTGCTCTTCGATCAGCTTCCGCAGAAACGCAAAATCATGGCTTGAAGCCGAAGGGAACCCCACTTCAATCTGCTTAAAACCGATTGATACCAGCAGCTCCCACAGGCGCAGCTTTTGCTCTGCATTCATGGGCTCTACCAGAGCCTGATTGCCGTCGCGCAAATCGACGGAACACCACTCAGGCGCGGCCTGAATGACGTTGTCCGGCCAGCGACGGTCTGGCTTGGCGATCGGTTGAAACGCGCGGTACTTTCGGTAATCAAAGCGGGCGTTTTCCACGGCACTGTTCCTGATGCTCCTTGGGGACGCGTAGTGTAGTCGCGGGCGCCGAGGGATAATCACCAAAAACTGTGATATTTGCCCATTAATTGGTGCTTGATGCTACAAAAATGGATATAAAATAGTCTTTTCACTATCTCAGTGCATTTTTATGGATAATTCACTTCCGCTGCTGGACCGGCTTGATCGCCGTATTCTGCGGGTTTTGCAGGATGACGCCGGTCTCAGCAACCTTGAGCTGGCTGAGCGGGTAGGCTTGTCTGCTACACCGTGCGCGCGTCGCGTCAAAAGGTTGATGACAGAGGGTGTCATTACCCATCAAGCCGCGATGGTCGACCCAAAAAAATTGGGGCTGAATTTGACCGCCCACATTAGTGTCACCATGGATCGGCACACCCCAGATCGCTTCGAGGCGTTTGAGGAGACGGTGTTGTCACTACCGGAGGTGGTCGATTGCTGCGTGGTCACCGGCCAGAGTGCCGACTACCTGCTGAAATCGGTCGTGCGCGATATGGCGCACTACGAGCAATTCTTATTGGGCAAGCTGACCCGGATCCCCGGGGTCACCGGCGTCCATTCGAGCTTCGAACTAAGACGGGTCGTAACACGGACCGCGGTGTCCGTGCCCGAAGAGTAATCAGCGCGTCGCCAATTCCTTGTCGACCAGGAAGCGGGCGATTTCGAGCATATTGGTTTGGCTGCCCGCGGCACGGGTTTCGATCAGGTACTTACCCGCCACCATCAACGAGGGGGTGCCGGAAATTTTGGCGGAGCGAGCACGAGCATCGGCCTGTCGAACCTGCGAGTCGACGCCAAAAGAATCAAACGCCTTATCGAACTGCGCTGGATCTACGCCGTTATCTTCAAACAGATCGCGCAATTCAAGTCGGGATACTAATCGCTTTCGCTGCACATGCATCGCGTCAAAAATAACGGGATGCACCGTCTCCTTCACGCCCAGCACCTCTGCGATGTAATACGCCTTGGCGTGCATGCGCATGGGGTCGTTCCACACCGCCGGGGAGGGCTGCAGCAGAGCCCCGTCGGGAAGCTGTTTACCCCATGCAGTCAGCATTGGTTCAAAGGTGTAGCAGTGGCCGCAGCCGTACCAAAAGAATTCGGTGACCACGACATCGCTACTGCCACCCACGGCTACCGGCGGCGTCAATGTTTGATAGTGCTGACCTTCGACCCACCGATCCTCGGCAACGGCTGCAGGCCCTATAGCCCAGCCGACGACGGCCGTTAAGGTCAGTATTAGCGTGGCAAAGGTTTGGCGAATACCTGTCATGTTTTCCTCCTTCCCTGGAACACAACCGGGGTCGATATCGGGGCGCGCTGCCCCGACGACATTACGGGGTAGGCTGTAATCCCGCAATATAGCTCGCGACAGCCTCAATCTCCATATCACTCATGCGGAAGGCGGTGGTCCGCATAATCTTGGCTTCACCGCCATTCGTACGACCCGTCGGGTCTTCGTAACCCTTTCGGAACATCTTCAACTGCGATGCTATATAGTCCGCGTGCTGACCGCCCAGCGCGGGGTACCCCGCCGGGCCGTTGCCATTGCCTGTCGGGCTGTGGCAGCCCGAACATGCCGGCACCTGTCGCTCGGCGATGCCGGCAAGGTAGACCTTGCGGCCTAACGCCACTTTTTCGGGGTCTGCCACTCCGCCCGAGCGGGGCTGCGCGTCGTAGAACGCCGCGATGTCAGACAGATCTTGATCCGTCATGTTGTCGACCTGTCCCGCCATCAGCGCGACCGGACGACGACCATCGCGAATATCCTGCATTTGCTTCAGCAGATACTTGTGGCCCAGCCCCGCCAGCTTGGGAAATGTCGGCACGGCACTGTTGCCATCCACACCGTGGCAAGCCACACAGGTCGCTGCCTTGGACTGGCCTGCTTCGGCGTCACCGGCGGCGTAGGCGCTGGCTCCCGTGACCATCGCTATGGCCAAAAGCGTCACTTTTAAGAGAGAAGGATACATAGGAACACCCGTTGAAAATGGCTTGGCCTGCGTCAGGCCGTTATCGGTCGGACCCACTGGCCCGCCGAACCTAGAGCGCCTTACTGAGCCGCGGCCATATAAGTGATGAGCGCAGCGTAGTCTTCGTCGCTGCAGCTGTTGCACAGACCGCCGGGGGGCATGGCATTGAGGCCGTTACGGACAGAGGCGACCAACGCCTCCATACCCTTCTCCATGCGCGGTGCCCAGGCCTCTGCGTTACCCGTTGCCGGCGCACCCGCGACACCCACGGCATGGCACGCGCCACAGGAGGCCGCGTACTGAGGAGGGGGATCACCCGCGAGCACCGTCGGCGCAATGGCCAGGGCCGCGATCGCCGCAGCTCGGATAGCAGTGGAGCGGATAAATGCAGTAGTTCTCATGGTCAGACCCTCTAATGTCTTTATCTTTCGTCTTTCTACTTCAAACCTTCAGGTTTCGATCTTTTGTGCTGCCCCGTGGCGGCAGGTCAAGGCACTCTCCAAAACAGTTTGCGCTAAAGACTGCGTTTGCGCTCTGTCAGGCTTGGCGACGTCACGGGTGACGCACATTGTCAAAAATCACTCAGGTATTTCGGGCATGATGCCCCGAAGAGCGTGGCATTATAGACGTTCCGTGTCTTGGCACAAATCGCAAAATGACCGACATTAACGCCGCCCCCAGCCCCGTGAATTTCCGCCACGCCGCGTTTTTACAAAGCGCCAGCGCGGTTGAGAACGCACCGCCCGACGCTGGCTGGGAGGTGGCATTCGCGGGCAGGTCCAACTCTGGAAAATCCAGTGCAATCAACGCTTTAACGGAGCAAGGGAAGCTGGCGCGGACCTCGCGGACCCCAGGCCGCACGCAGCTCATCAATTTTTTTGCCCTCAGTGACAGCCAGAGGCTCGTTGACCTGCCGGGCTATGGTTTTGCCAAAGTGCCGCTGGCGGTCAAAAAAAAATGGAATCAGCAGCTGGAACGCTACCTGCAGTATCGGGAAAGTCTGCGTGGCCTGGTGATGCTAATGGATATTAGGCACCCACTGACCGACGCGGATAAACAGATGCTGGGCTGGGCCGTCACCGCCAGCATGCCGGTCCATATCCTGCTCACCAAAGCGGACAAACTAAAACGCGGCCCCGCACAAAATACGCTGCTGTCTGTTCGGAGCGAGCTCGCCGCCCATGCCGAGCTCGTCAGCGTGCAGTGTTTTTCGTCTCTGAAGCGTCAGGGTATCAACGAGCTGGGTAAACAGATCAACCGCTGGCTCACCGACGAATCCGTCATGGATCCACCACAGGAAACTCCCGAAGCAGAGTGAGGCCAATCAGTGGGCTTCATCCCAGTTATCGCCCGTGCCTGCCTCTACGAGCAACGGCACATCGAGCAAACCCACCTCTGACATCAGCCGCCCCGCGGTCTCGCATAGCTCATCCACCGCAGCCATCTCGACCTCGAACACCAGTTCGTCATGCACCTGCATGATCATTCGCGCATCGATGCTTGAGCCTGCCAGCCACTCATCAACCGCCAGCATGGCCATCTTGATCATATCTGCGGCGGTACCCTGCATGGGCGCGTTGATTGCCGTGCGTTCAGCAGCTTGTTGCCGCTGTCGATTCTTGGCGTTGATCTCAGGCAAGTAGAGGCGGCGACCCTTCAGGGTCTCCACATACCCGGTGTCGTGGGCGAGCTCTCGGGTCCGCGCCATGTAATCCGCCACCCCGGGGTATCGAGCAAAGTATAGATCGATGTATT
>JAHEJH010000002.1:45441-53094 GCA_024638905.1 Luminiphilus sp. | reverse complement strand
GCTCGCGTCCCTGCGAGCCATACCTTCCCAGCGCAGTGTCGAAACCGCCCGCGGACTCAGCTGGGCGGCCTCCGCAACGCTCTCCAATCATTTCACGGTGGAAAACAGGGGAGAGGAGTCACTGTTGCTTGACGGGCAGACTGATGCGCTGACGCTGTCATTCCGCTACGGCTTGCCAAAACAGTGGGACGTGGAGGTGACGGTGCCATCGCGCCATCATTCCGGCGGCTTTACCGACAACCTCATTTCAAGCTGGCACGGTTTTTTCGGGCTACCCGATGGCAATCGCGATAGCTATCCCACGGATGCATTGCATTATCAGCTGTCGCAGCCCGCGCATGACCGTCACCTGCTCCGCTCTGCGTCGGGTTTGGGTGATGTCCAAGTCGCGGTGAGCCGCCCGTTGCTGGCGATCGATGGCGGGCAACTGGGCATCAGCGCGGGGGTCAAAACCGCCAGCGGCCAATCTTCAGACTGGCTTGGCAGCGGTGCTACGGATGTTTATGCGCTGCTGCGCTTCAGTGGCCAGCAGTTGAGTGGTTGGCCCCTGTGGTGGCACGGTCAGGTCGGTGGCACCCGAGCAGGTGATAGCGACTTGTTGGGGCCGCAGCAGCGGCGCGCGCTGTGGTTTGCAGGATTGGCGGCGGAGTGGCGATTTTCGCCGCGTTGGTCAGTGCTGGTGCAATACGACGGGCACAGTGCGTTGTTGGACGGGGCGCTGGAGGCGTTGAGTGGGCCTGCCGGCATGCTAAGCATGGCGGTGCGTTGGCGGCCAACATCCCAATGGATGATCGATGCGGGATTTAGCGAGGATGTGGTGGTCGAGTCTGCCCCCGACATCACTTTCCTGCTCAACGCGCGCTACGTACCGTAGCGCCCAACACCTCGCTAACGCGAGGCGAGCAGGTCCTGTGCAGCCTTTACTGCCGCTTTCACCTGATTGGGCGCGGTACCGCCAAAGTGATCACGTGCGGCGACGGAGCCATCCAGCGTCAGCACTTCGAAGACATCCTCTTTGATATCGCCGTGAAAGGACTGCAAGGTTTCCAGCGACAGGTCTGCGAGATCACAGTCGGCATTGACGCAATGAGCGACCGCTTTACCCACGACTTCATGGGCGTCGCGGAATGCCACCCCGGCTCGCACTAGATAGTCAGCCAGATCAGTTGCGGTTGAGAAGCCCGCCAACGCGGCCTGCCGCATCGTCGTTTCGTTAGCTTCCATCGCAGGAATCATGTCGGCAAAGGCTCGAAGACAGTCACCCAGCGTGATAACGGTGTCGAACAGGGCTTCTTTGTCTTCCTGATTGTCCTTGTTGTAGGCCAGCGGTTGCGACTTCATCAGTGTCAGCAATGCCACCAGATTGCCAGTGGCGCGCCCTGACTTACCGCGCACCAATTCGGGGACGTCGGGGTTTTTTTTCTGCGGCATGATCGATGAGCCGGTGCAGAATCGATCGGGCAGGGTGATAAATCCAAATTGCGCCGATGTCCACAGCACCAGCTCCTCAGAGATCCGCGAGAGGTGGTTCATCAACAGCGCGGCGGCGGCACAGAACTCGATCGCAAAGTCCCGGTCGGCAACGCTGTCGAGGGAGTTTCGTGTGGGCGCGTCGAAGCCGAGCATCGCGGCGGTAGCGTCGCGATCGATAGGGAAGGTAGTCCCTGCCAGTGCAGCGGCGCCTAGGGGTGAAACATTCAATCGCGCCCGGCAGTCCGTCAGACGACCGTAGTCTCGCTCCAGCATTTCGTTCCAGGCCAAGAGGTGGTGGCCAAAAGTCACCGGCTGGGCGACCTGCAAGTGGGTGAATCCGGGCATGACGGTGCTGGCGTGCTGATCCGCCAGTGTGACGATGCCGGTCTGCAGACGGGTCAGCTCGACGTTGATGGCATCGAGCGCGGCGCGAAGGTAGAGCCGCAGGTCGGTGGCAACCTGATCGTTTCGCGATCGGCCCGTATGCAGCTTTTTTCCGACGTCGCCAATCAGTTCGGTGAGTCGTGCCTCGATATTCATATGCACGTCTTCGCGCGCAATAGACCACTCAAAGGCGCCTTGCTCTATTTCGGCCAGGACATCGGTGAGACCCTGTTGGATCGCGGCATTTTCGTCCGCGGTGAGGACGCCCGTAGACATCAGCATCTCGGCATGGGCCCTGGAGCCCGCGATGTCGTAGACAGCGAGTTGGCGGTCAAAGGCCTCTGATGCGGTAAATCGCTGCACAAAGGCGTCCGTGGGCTCGCTGAAACGTCCGCCCCATAGCTCCTGACTGTTTTCTGTCTCTCGATCGCTCATGATCTGACATCGTCCCGAATCATTGCCCGGCGATTCTACCTTGGACATCTTGCCACTGCCCTGTTTGAGAGCGGTGAAATGTCGCCCCATGCTAAACTGCGGCCATAAGTAGGGGGAATATTGTGTCTGAAAAAATCGTGATCGCTACACGGGAGAGTCCGCTCGCCCTGTGGCAGGCGGAACATGTGAAATCACGCCTTGAGGCAGCGCATCCGGGTATCGAGGTTTCGCTACTCGGCATGACCTCGCGTGGCGATCAGCTCCTCGATAAGCCGCTGTTCAAAGTTGGTGGCAAGGGCCTTTTTGTAAAAGAACTGGAAACGGCTTTGTTGGATGAGCGAGCGGATATCGCTGTTCACTCGATGAAAGACGTGCCGATGTTCATGCCCCATGGTCTGACGTTAGGTGTGATCTGTGAGCGCGAGGACCCGCGCGATGCGCTGGTTGGCTGCACTGACTTCGACCAGCTCTCCCAGGGTGCCTGCCTCGGCACGTCGAGTTTGCGTCGCAGCTGCCAGTTGAGCCGGCACCGCCCCGACCTTGAGATCGGCTTTTTGCGTGGCAACGTCAACACACGCTTAGCAAAACTCGATGGCGGTGAATTTGATGCCATTATTCTGGCCTGCGCCGGCTTGATTCGTCTGGGTTTTGAGGATCGCATCGGCGCGGCGATCGACCCTGATCTGTCGCTGCCGGCGGCAGGACAAGGCGCGGTAGGGATTGAATTTCGCGAGACGGACCACCGGGTTCGTGAACTCTTGGCGCCGCTTCATCATGAGGATACGGCCACCCGCGTGCTTGCCGAGCGGGCGGTAGTCCGCCGACTCGATGGTGGCTGTGATGTACCGATTGCGGCCTTCGCCGAGTTTGACGGTGACGGCTTGTGGTTACGTGCCCGGGTAGGTGCGACAGATGGAACCAGCCTCCTCGAGGCGGAGGCGCGAGGCGCTGACCCGGATCAGCTGGGCCAGAGCGTTGCAGAGATGCTGCTCTCTCAGGGAGCGGAGGATCTGATTCGCGCGGCGAGGGGATGACGGCGGTTGTTCTGACCCGGCCGCAGGCTGACAGCGAGCGACTGTCGGAAGCCCTGCAGAGTGAGGGCTTTCACACACGCGTCATGCCGATCATGACCGTCGAAGCGATGCCGGCTGCGGAGCTGGCGCCCTCTTTGAGCGACGACACCCTGTGCATTTTCATCAGCGCCAACGCGGTGCGATTCGGGCTGCCTCAGTTGGGTCCCGAGTTGGCGCGCTGCCCGGAGCTCAGGGTGATTGCGGTGGGGAACAAAACACGCGACACGTTGGAAGCGGAAGGTATTCACGCAGAGGTGCCGGCTCGGGCTGACTCGGAGGGATTACTGGAGATGCCCGCACTGTCTGCGCCTGATTCGCGCGATGTTGTAATCGTAAAAGGCGAGGGCGGTCGTGAGCTACTGGCATCTGAACTCACCCGCCGAGGCGCCCGCGTTACAGAGTGGGCGTGTTACCGCCGATGCTGGCCGGATGTCGATGTGTCGGAATTGGCCGAAATAGGCGCTGGGCTGGTTTTTCAGGCAAGCAGTGGCGAGATGCTGTCGCGGTTGTCGGAATTGTTGGCTGGTGAGGGACAGACGGATCTGTTCCAATCATCCATCATCGTCCCCTCGGGTCGTGTCGCCAGTCTTGCCACAGAAGCAGGTTGGGGGCAGGTCATTCTTGCGGAAGACGCCAGCGACGACGCATTTATGCGCGCGCTGAGGCAGCACACACAGGCAGGAACCAACAGATGACAGAACCGGTTGCGCCCGCGGAGACGGCGACCGCGCCAACGATAAAGCCTGACGCGGTAAAAGGATCGCGAGGACGACGGTGGGCGATCGGCCTGTCGTTGTTCACGCTACTGACCCTGGCCGGATTGACGGCGACCGGCTACTGGTTTGGCTGGCCCTGGGTGCAGGCGCAGTGGCAGCGATTTGAGGATCTGGAGCGTCAGCTTGACGACGCCCAGGCAGAAGCGACTGAACCTACGCCCGATGTGACCGCATTGGCGCGAGCCGCCGCCGATCAGCGTATCGAAGCCGGCCTGGCGTCGGTTCAGGCCGATTGGCAGCGGGAGCTCTCTGCCTTGCGCGCCCGGCAGAATGCCGAGCGTGCTGAATCCGTGCGTCAGCTAAGTGGACGAATGGGCCGGGTAGAAGACCAAATGGACCGACTCTTGGCGGTTGATCGACGCGCCTGGTTGGGGCAGGAGGCTGTCTTTCTCACCCGCTTGGCAGGGCAAAGGTTACTGGTGGCGCGTGATGTGGACGCCGCGCTCGCCCTATTGGAGCAGGCCGATGCTCTATTGCGCGACACCGGCGAGCCAAAGTTTGAGGGCGTGCGCCTGGCGATTGCCCGGGACCGCGCGGCGCTGGCTGCGGTACCCCGAGTCGATCAGGTGGGGCTCTATGCGACGTTATCCGGGCTCATTGATCAGGTAGACAAGCTCCAGCTTGAATTTGAAGCGCCCTCTGCGCAGGCCGAGGCGACGGCGTCTTCCGATGCAGGCTGGTGGGCCCAGGCAGCCAGCGGTTGGCATGCCGCGCTGGGAAAACTTTCAGATCACCTGATTGTCAGGCGCCGGAGCGACGAGATCGCGCAGCTGATGACCCCCGAGTGGGCGGCACTGGCGAGGCAGAATATCCGGATGCTGATCGAGCAGGCGCAAATTGCCATGTTGTCAGCGAATCAGCCTCTGTTTGAAAGATCACTGCAGCGCGCGTCGGGTTTCGTTGCATTGTTTGCGGAGCAGGATCCGGAACGGGTATCCAGTATTGTGCAGACTCTCGACACCCTCCAAAGCGAGACGATTGCGCCCGCATTACCCGAGCTGACCGAAACCCGCAGCCTGCTCGAGGGCGAAGTGGAGCGGTTGGGCAACAGGGCGGCGCCCTGACCATGGCGCGATTCAGCCTGTATCTGGTATGTGGTCTGGTGCTGGGTGCCGTGCTCGTCAATGCCATTTCGCAGGACCCCGGTTATCTATTAGTGACCTGGGGCGACTGGCAGTTAGAGACATCGGTGTGGCTGGCACTCAGTGCGCTGCTGCTCTCTCTCGTGCTGCTGTGGTTCATTCTCCGGGCACTGCGCACCACGCTCAAAGTGCCGCGTGCGCTGCGCCGCTGGTTGGGGTTGCGATCAGCTCGCGGTGCGCAGCGCAGGGCGGACAAAGGCTTTGCCGCCTTCTTCGAGGGCCATTGGGATGTGGCGGAGAAAGCACTGAAGAAGGGCGGTGCTCCCGACGAGCAAACGCTCCTGCATCCGCTTTATGCCGCGCTCGCAGCGTTGCACCGGGGCGAATCAGCGCGTGCGCTGGCGCTACTGGAGCAGGCTGACACTGAGGGATCCGCGCCCATCTCGCTGATCACCCTGGCCAGGGCTGAATGTCATCTGAAGACCGGTGCTACTGATGAGGTGGAGCGGGCGTTAGAGCAGCTGTCTGCCTCAGAACGGAAAACCCCCCGAGCCAAGGCGCTGCGGGCTGAGGCGGCCTATCTGCAGCGTGATTGGCAGCCACTGACTGAATTGCTGGCCGATGTGCGGCGCGCCGGAATAGCACCCGATGAGCAGATCAACGTGTGGGAGCGGGAAAGCTGGAACGCGCTGCTGTCCGAAGCCGACAACGCGGCATCTACAGCAGTGTCAGTCTGGAAGCGCGCCCCTGAGTCGCTCAAAGCGCCAGGGCAACCGCTGTGGCCAGCGTTGCTGGATATTCTGCGACGGGACGCTCAAGCGGATGCGTTGCAGGCTCAAGCGGATGCGTTGCAGAAGGTGCTTCAGGAACGCCTGCAACAGCATTGCGAGCCGGCGACGCTCGAGGCGATGAACGGCTTACCCGATAAACAGCTGCTGAAAATGAAAAAGGCGCTAGAGCGTTGGCGGGGTGAGGACGACGAGGGTGGATGCCACGCTGTATTGGCCCGTATTGCCCGCATTGAGGGTGATGCGGAGGCAGAGGCAGGCCTCTGGGCGGATGCCCACGCGCGCCATCCGTCTGCGTCACACGCTGCAGGTTGGGCGGACTGTCTGCGACATCAGGGTAAAGAGGCGGAGGCGTCAGCGCTGGAAGCCGAGGCCTTGGCGGCCCTGCGCTAGCCGTGTCGCGAGAATCTGTCGGCTCGCTTAACTAGCGGCCCGGCAAGGTGATACCGAGAGACTCCCAGAGCGCATCAACTCGCTCGCGTGTGGCGATGTCCATCGCGATTGTGCGGCCCCACTCGCGATTGGTTTCGCCCTCCCACTTGTGAGTGGCATCCATACCCATCTTGGAGCCGAGCCCCGCGACGGGGGACGCAAAATCCAGATAGTCGATCGGTGTATTTTCCACGATGGTGCAGTCCCGGGCGGGGTCCATACGCGTCGTCATGGCCCAGATCACGTCTTCCCATGAGCGCGCGTTCACATCATCGTCAGTGACAATGATGAACTTGGTGTACATGAACTGCCGCAGAAATGACCACACGCCAAACATCACGCGCTTTGCATGACCCGGATACTCCTTGCGCATGGTCACCACCGCCATGCGATATGAACAGCCCTCCGGCGGCAAATAGAAATCGCTGATTTCCGGGAACTGTTTTTTCAGCAGCGGCACAAACACTTCATTGAGCGCCACCCCGAGAATCGCGGGCTCATCCGGCGGTCTGCCGGTGTAGGTGCTGTGGTAGATCGGTTTGTCGCGTGTGGTGATGGTCTCCACGGTGAACACCGGGAATCGCTCAACCTCGTTGTAATATCCGGTGTGATCGCCGTAGGGTCCTTCGTCCGCCATCTCTTCGGGGTCAATGTAACCCTCGAGAATAATCTCGCTATGTGCAGGCACCATCAGGTCATTTTTGCGACAGACGTCGGTGACGCATTGCGCCAGATCGGTTTTCTTGCCGCGTAACAGTCCCGCAAAGGCGTACTCGGAGAGGGCATCAGGCACCGGTGTGACGGCCCCGAGGGTCGTTGCCGGATCGGCGCCCAGCGCCACGGCGACGGGGTAGGGTTCTCCGGGGCGCTTCAGCTGCCAGTCCCGAAAATCTAACGCGCCACCGCGGTGCGACAGCCAGCGCATAATCAGCTTGTTGCGACCCAGCAGTTGCATCCGGTAGATGCCCAGATTCATGCGTTCTTTTTCTGGCCCGCGTGTAATGACCAGTGGCCAGGTCACCAATGGGCCGACATCCCCCGGCCAACAGGTCTGGATAGGCAGCTGGGTGAGGTCGACATCGTCACCGTTGATCACCTGTTGCTGGCAGGGGGGCTTTTTGACGACATTGGGTCCCATGGTCAGGATTTTTTTCAGCAGCGGCGCCTTGTCCACGAGATCCCGAAAGCCTTTGGGAGGATCGGGTTGGCG
>JAHEJH010000002.1:0-45431 GCA_024638905.1 Luminiphilus sp. | reverse complement strand
GTAGGTAGGACAGCAGTTCGCCGACATCGCGCAGGGCTTCAACATCTTCTTCGCCCATGCCAAGCGCAACACGCCGCTCCGCGCCGAACAGGTTGGCAAGAACGGGAATATCGGAGCCCTTGGGGTTTTCGAATAACAGCGCCGGCCCGCCGCCGCGCAAGGTGCGGTCGGCGATTTCGGTCATCTCCAGATTGGGGTCGACCTCAGCGGTAATGCGCACCAGATCGCCCCGTTTCTCGAGCTCACTGATGAACTCCCGCAGGTCGACAAAGCTGGGCATAGTAGGGAATTACTTCCGCTTCATTGACTTGAAGAATTCTTCATTGGACTTGGTGTCCTTCAGCTTGTCGAGTTGGAACTCGATGGCGGGCAGGTCTTCCATGCCATGAAGCAGCTTGCGCAAAATCCACATACGCTGCAGTTCCTCTTCGCCGGTCAGCAGCTCTTCGCGACGCGTTCCTGATCGGCGGATATTGATGGCAGGGTAAACGCGCTTCTCCGCAATCTTGCGATCGAGGTGCAGCTCCAAGTTGCCCGTGCCCTTGAATTCCTCGTAGATGACTTCGTCCATCTTCGAGCCGGTATCGATCAGCGCTGTGGCGATAATGGAGAGGCTGCCACCTTCCTCAATATTTCTGGCCGCGCCGAAGAACCGCTTGGGTCGCTCCAATGCGTGGGCGTCCACACCACCGGTCAGTACCTTTCCGGAGCTGGGGATCACAGTGTTGTAGGCGCGAGCGAGGCGCGTAATAGAGTCGAGCAGGATCACCACGTCGCGTTTGTGCTCTACCAGTCGCTTCGCCTTTTCAATCACCATGTCGGCGACTTGAACGTGGCGCGAGGGCGGTTCGTCGAAGGTAGAGGCGACGACTTCGGCACCGCGCGCGCCCACCGAGCGCTGCATCTCGGTCACTTCTTCCGGCCGTTCGTCGATGAGTAGCACGATCACGTAGCACTCGGGGTTGTTGGTGATGATTGCCTGGGCAATGTTCTGCATCATGATCGTCTTGCCAGCCTTGGGCGGTGCGACGAGCAGCCCACGCTGGCCTTTCCCGATCGGTGCCACAAGATCAATTAGACGTCCCGTCAGGTCCTCGGTGGAGCCGTTGCCTTTCTCAAGGGTCAGGCGCTCATTCGGGAACAGCGGCGTAAGGTTTTCAAACAGGATCTTGCTTTTGGCGCTCTCCGGGGACTCAAAGTTAACTTCCTTCACCTTTAAAAGCGCGAAGTAACGCTCCGAATCCTTGGGCGGTCGAATCATGCCGGTAACGGTGTCACCGGTGCGCAGGTTAAAGCGCCGAATCTGGCTGGGGCTCACATAGATGTCGTCGGGGCCTGCGAGGAAGGAACTGTCTGCCGATCTTAGGAAGCCGAAACCATCCTGCAGAATTTCCAGTACGCCATCGCCAAAGATGTCTTCACCGCTTTTGGCATGACGTTTGAGCAGGGCAAAGATGATGTCCTGCTTGCGTGAGCGAGCCATGTTCTCGATGCCCATCTCGCGGGCCATATCAATGAGTTCTTGGGTCGACTTGTTTTTCAAGTCGGTCAGGCTCATGGGGTTTTCGCTGGGGGTGTTGGGATCGCGGCGCGGGCGTCGTTGCCGTCCCCGACGGGAGCGCCCCTGGGGCGCCTCTTCACCGCCAGTTTCACCACTCGTCTCGGCTTCAGCCGGCGCATCACTCGATGCCTCGCTTGAGGCTTCTGCCTCAGAGGCTTTGAGCTTTAGGGTTCGCCCGTTCTTTTTGGTGGTTTCGGTGGCCGCCTCATCGCTGGCGGCATCACTGTTGGTGGCCTCCAACTCTTCGGTGTTGGTATTGGTTTGGTCTTCCACGAATCTCTTCCGAATAAATAGATAAAATAGGTCAGTAGGAAATGGGTCTGCCCCGCCGATGCTTGTTGCTTCTTGTGCTGGTGCGGGTCAGGGTAGAAATTGCCCTGAACGGTCTCTAAGCCCACTCCATCAGCGCGCTGGCCAAGGGCTTTACGGCTAGAGTGAAAAAAGAGAAGTTCGGGTGCAACGGGAGCCATACAGGTCCCGATTGCTGCAAGTTAGCACCCGAAGATGGGCGCGTCCAGCAAAAATGTAGGGGTATTTATGCCCCTTTGGCCTCTATTTATCTCGTCTGTTGTTTAGGTCACGCTGTCTACAAATTCGCTCAGTTGGGTTTTGGACAGCGCGCCGACTTTGGTATCAACTGCATTGCCACCTTTGAACATGATCAGGGTCGGGATGCCGCGAATATTGAACTTACCCGGCATGTCAGGGTTGGCGTCCACGTCGACCTTACAGACTTTGACCTTTCCTGCGTATTCTGTGGCAATCTCCTCGAGGATGGGCGCAATCATCTTGCAGGGGCCACACCACTCGGCCCAAAAATCCACCAGCACGGGCAGATCGCTGGAGAGTACCTCCGCATCGAAGTTGTCGTCGGTCACGTGCAAAATGTCAGCGCTCATAGGTGCTCCGTTGTCAGGCAGGGCTTCAGCCGCGTTCAATGATTGGGTTCATGTTAGCGAGAAAATATCCTACTGCCTGCCAGCCGGCAAGCTTTGACCACTGCTCAGTGATCAGCTAATGAATGCTGACGAAGAACAGGAATCGCCATGGTGGGTCTATCTTTTGCAGTGTGCTGATCACTCGCTCTACGCAGGTGTCACCAAGGATCTGGCCAGGCGGCTTCGGCAGCACAATGGGCAGTTGGCTGGCGGCGCTCGCTATACCAAAGCGCGTCGACCGGCAGTTTTGGTGTGGTCCGAGGCCTGTGACTCGCGATCGGATGCCCAGCAAAGGGAGCATGCGCTGCGTCGGCTTAGTAGAGCGCAAAAGCTGGCACTCATTGCGGGCGCTGATGAGAGAGGATAAGACGTGACCGTGGCACCATTCTGGGACTGGGCGTTGAGGCAGTATGCCCGGGAGCCCACACAAGCACTGTTGCTGACACTGCAGTCGCAGGCCGACCTGGTCATATTGGAGGCTTTGTTCGCTGCCTGGTTGTCTACCGAGGGACACCGATTACAGAATCGGGATGTTGCGGTAATGCGCGCCACCACGGGGGCCTGGATTGACGAAGTGGTGTTGCCTTTGCGCGCTGTGCGGGAGCAATGGAAGGGCGATGCGGTCAAAGAGGACGCGCGACGGCATTTGCTTCAGCTCGAGGTCCAGGCGGAGCGTCACCTCGCCGAGCTGATGTGGGACAGCACCGAGGCGCTTCGCAGTGGGCCTCAGGACGGCATGACCAAAAAAATGCTGACGGCAGAAGCCTTGGAGGATGCCGCAAAGCGCATGAACGCTAACATGCTGGCGGTGTCCGGTTTTGAGAACGGTAAATTTGCCTCCGAACGAGAGCAACTGGTGGCACTGCTTCTCCAGTCAACGTAACATCGCCGCTCCATTGCAAACGGAACAGGGAGAACGTTGAGCATGAGTACCCCGAAAAAAGTAGTCGGCCAGCTGTCACTAGCTGGGCTGATGATGGCCCTTATGGGCTGCGGTGGCGCTTCGCAGGAGCAGGAAGTCACTCTGGAGTCGACCGACGCGCGACTCAGCTATGGCATTGGCCTGCGCATGGGCCAGCGGATGTCTGCTGATGGTATGCAGATCGATGTTGCCGCCTACGCGGCCGGTCTTGAGGACGCGATGACCGGTGCCGAAGCGAAGCTGTCGGACGAGGAAATCAATACCGAAATGTCCGCGTTTCAGGAGCGAAGTCAGGCAGAAGCGGAAGCCGAGCGCGTGGCGCAGGCGCAGTCAAACTTGGAGGCAGGCAGAGCGTATATGGAAGAGATGATTGCCAATGACGACGTGCAAACCACGGAATCGGGGCTGCAATACATCGTCATGGAACCCGGCGAGGGTGACAATCCGGTGGCTGCGGACTCTGTTGAGGTGCACTACGAGGGCCGGCTGATTGATGGCTCGGTGTTTGACAGCAGCTTTGAGCGCGGCCAGACCGTGACCTTTGGCTTGACGCAGGTGATTCCCGGCTGGACCGAGGGACTTCAACTGATGAAGCCGGGCGGCAAGTTCAAGTTCATCATTCCCCCGGAGCTAGGCTACGGCGAGGGCGGGGCAGGGCAAATGATTGGCCCGAATGCCACCTTGCTGTTTGACGTTGAACTGATTGCGGTGGTGAAAGCGGACGCTGGGGCCGAGTAATCCACAGTGGTGCTCCTGTACAGCGGGAGGCTCACCTTTAGCAACACCAGAAAAGCGCCCACCGGGCGCTTTTTTTATTGCTGCTCGTGAGGTGTTTTCCCGCTTTCGACTCGCCAGTCAGAGCCCACTATCTCAGCCGGTGAGGAATCGGTGCGGGGTCAGGTTTGACCTCCCGGGCAGGGGTGACCGTCAGACCGACTGATACTGTTCGTAGAACTGTGACAGGTAAGTGTCGAAAGACTGATTGTCGTGGGACTCGATCTCTTGTTGCCGTTCGAGCGAGATGGCAGCGTCGTCAGTCATGGCCCCCCAAGTAGCGTCCGCTAATGGCGCTGCAAGGTGTTGTTGATGCCACTCGCGCGAATACCGAAGCGCCAGCTGCCAGAAGCTCTGGTTGTTTGTGGTCATTTCATCGAGTACGCGCGCCGAGAGCGTGAGTGACGGGTCCGCAATGTGCGCCCGTGCTTGCGCGACCACTTGCTCGTAATCGGTGTTGCCTGTCCCCGAGTGATACCACTTGGCGACTTCATCCATTCGATCCAGAATCGGTTCAGCGAGCACTTCCCGGGGTGTCTCAACACCGTCGCGGGACAGCAGCGTCAACCCGGGTTCGCGCCCGCGATTGACCATCCGCTGTAGGTTGGTTTTGTTCTGTCGTTGCCCATCGGCATCGCATGGCGGGCTGTCATCGATCAGGCATGCGATCAGGAAGAGATCGATCAATCGCATCGTATCGGTGTCGATCCCAAAAGGCGTGAAAGGGTTGATATCCACGCAGCGCACCTCGACATACTCAATGCCCTTGCGCGCGAGCGCGACGACGGGTGCCTCACCGCTCTGTGTTACCCGCTTGGGCCGGATCGGGCTGTAGTACTCATTTTCGATTTGCAGTAACGAGGTGTTGAGTTGCGCGCGCTCTCCGTTCTGCATCAGGTCAAACTGCCCGTAGGCAGGGTGCGGCGTCAGAATCGCGTCACGCAAGGTAGAAATGTATTGATCGAGGTCGTTATAGCAGACGTCCATTCCCGCCTGCGCATTGCTGGTATAACCGAGATCACCCATTCTCAAGGTGGTGGCGTGGGGCAGGAAGAAGCTGTGATGATCCTCACCCATTGGCTCTAGTGGATGATGCTTATTGCCCTGAATAAAACTCGCGCAGACGGCAGGGGACGCACCCAGTAAGTACATCAACATCCAGACCCGGGAAAAAAAGTTCCGGATCAGCGCCAGGTATCCTTCGGTTTGAAATGCCTGAGCGTCATGGGCAGTGCCCGCCAGATCATGGGCGGCCGCCCAAAAGGATTCAGGCAGCGAGAAGTTGTAGTGAATGCCGGCAATCGCTTGCATCTTTCTGCCATAGCGCACGCTCAGCCCGTTGCGATAGATCCGCTTCATCTGGCCAACATTGGAAGTACCAAATTCGGCGATCGGGATCCCGGCGTCACCATTCACAATGCAGGGCATGCTTGCATTCCATAACAGCTCCTGGTCAAGGTGACGCGCCGTGAAGCGATGCAGGTCCGCCAACGCCTGTTCAGTTTCAGCAATGGAATGGGAAGCTGGTGTAATGAACTCTAGCAGCGCCTCCGAATAGTCTGTGGTGATAGCAGAGTGCGTCAGCGTCGAGCCCAAACCCTTGGGATGAGGTGTTTGTGCCAGCGTTGCCTGATCGGCCGTGACGCGCAGGCTTTCTTTTTCCACGCCGCGTCGAACCTGTTCCAGCCATTGCGGATCAGTCTCAAGTACCTGCCGGAAGATCGCAGCGTGGTTCGACACGGTGGCTCCTGTGTGAGGAATTGACGGCAATCGCGCTGGGCTTTCGCCGCTCTCAGGGGTTAAATTGGGGCGGAGTGTACGGCGCAAGGAGCGCACCGTACAGGGGGAAACACGGCTTTCGCAGTGACCGAAAGTCAGGAATCTGAACACAGGGAGGTGTGATAGTCATGCGAATACATGAATGGTTGAAGGTGTTGGCGGAGCGCAAGGGTTCTGATCTGTATCTGGCTACCGGCGCACCGCCCTGTGCCAAATTTGAAGGCGAACTGAAGACCATTTACTCTGATGTCCTGTCGCCCGGCGAAGTCGCCGAGATTGCCAACGAATTGATGGACGACACCCAGCGCGAGGAGTTCGCGCGGGATCTGGAAATGAATTTAGCTGTGTCCGTTCCTAGCGTGGGACGTTTCCGGGTCAACATCTTCCGGCAGCGCAATGAGGTCAGCATCGTTGCCCGCTTCATTGTCATGGATATCCCGCAATGGTACGACCTTGGTCTGCCCCAAATCCTCACTGAGCTCATCATGCGCAAGCGAGGTCTGGTCCTGTTTGTCGGTGCCACCGGCTCAGGTAAGTCTACCTCTCTGGCGGCCATGATCGACTATCGCAACAGCAACAGCAGCGGGCATATCGTGACGATTGAAGACCCGGTCGAGTTTGTGCATCGGCACAAGAAGTCCATCGTGAATCAGCGCGAAGTGGGTGTGGATACCCGCAACTGGCACAACGCGTTGAAGAACACGCTGCGACAAGCGCCCGACGTCATACTGATCGGTGAGATCCGCGACCGGGAAACCATGGAGCACGCGATCTCCTTTGCCGAGACAGGGCACCTGTGTATCTCGACCTTGCACGCCAATAATGCCAATCAGGCCCTCGATCGCATCATCAACTTTTTCCCTGAGGAAAAGCGTCAGCAACTATTGATGGACTTGTCATTGAACCTGCAGGCTTTTGTCTCCCAGCGCCTGATCCCGAATACAGAGGGTGGCCGTAGCGCAGCGGTTGAGGTGATGCTGGGCTCTCCAACCGTGAAGGAGTTGATCTTGCGGGGTGATATTGGTGGCCTCAAGGAAATTATGGAGAAGTCCAAAGACCGGGGGATGAAAACCTTTGATATGGCATTGTTCGACCTGTGTCAGGCCGGCGAGATTACCGAGGACGAGGCGTTGCGCAACGCAGATTCGGAGAACAACCTGCGCCTGCGCCTCAAGTTGGCTGGCGATCAGGGTACCGAGGAAGAGACAACGACCTTCAGCCTAGAGGACGAACAGATCTAGGCGGGGCCCGCCTGAAACTGGTTGAGTCGATCCTGTCCGGCATTGCCGGCGAGCGTCTCGCGGAAGCTGGTTTTTCGCTCCAGAATATCCACCATGTCACGCTCTACCAGCGTCACCAGCTGTGGAACGGTTAGTTCTCTGAGCTTAATGCCCTCGCGATTAGTGAAAATATAGCTGTCTTTATCGAGGTCTCTCACGGCAACTCTGGCCATGATGGGGGGCTCCCGGTCGTGGAATCCCAGCCAGGTTCCAATCGGAATCTGCAGCTGCAGCACGGTATTGGTATCGAAGGGTTGGTCCGCACTTAGCGTGCGATCGCCCGATTCCGACTGACTGGCCGGTAGCGCTTCGGACTGGCGCAGGGCTCGCTGCTCTGCCTCTCGCAGACGCTGGGCGGCGACCTCCCGTTCGCTGGCCAGCGTCACCGCGTCCTGCTCCGCCACCTGAGACGCTTGCTCACGGGCTTTCGCTTGGGCCGCTTGCTGCCCAGCCAGCCACTCGCTTTTTGACTCTGCTGCTTCGACCAGCGCGCGCGAAAAAGTTTCCCTCGTATCGAGTTGCGTCGCCTCACCGGAGCGCAAGAGGTTGGCAAACTCGTTGACGCCGAGTCGCAATGCTCTGGCACCCGCAAAGTCCATGAACACGAGATAACTGTTGTGCCCGAACGCGCCGCAAAGACGCAGTCGGCGAACTCCTTCCGGCTGCTGAATGCGATACCACTGTCCCTGCTCGATCCCCGCCTCACTCAGCGAGGTGACGGTGGCATTGGACCAGTCCTCCGTCGATTGCCCGTCCAGCATGACGGGTGCCAGCGTTATATCGGGCATCTGCTTTGAGGCATGCCGGAGCAGCAGATATTCGAGCATGTCGCCAGCGCTCTTCGCCCGCTCACTCGACAAACCGACCTGCTCCAATAACTTGCGAACGCGATGTGGCAGCTCGTCGCCGTTTGCAGCGGCTACTTTGGATTGTGTATCGGTATGCCCAAATAGCGCGACCAACTGCCCGGTGATTTCACCATACTGTTGCCAGACGTCATTGTCGGTGCCCAGATTTTTTGCCAAGGCGACGCCTGCCTCGAACCAATCTCCGCCGATGAATTCTGCCAGCGTGCCAGGAAAGGTGGCATTGCCGAGTTTTTGACTGACCTGTTCACCGACAGCCCGCCGCGCGACCGTGCTGGCCATCGCAGTCGCTTCGCGTTCGACCAGTCCTGCATCGAGGCGCTCCAGCTGGCCGGAATATCCGCTGATCTTCTGCTCCAGCAGATGTAGGGTGTGATCGACCGCAGGCTCGCTTGGAAAATCCTGCAGGCATCGTTGAATGATTTCTCCAACAGCGTCGACCGCAGGTCGCGCGGTCTTGCCTAGATCCGGAGACCATCCCGCGAAGCCCTCATAGAGCGCGTCTAGGAGACGGTGCAAGGCGTGAGCGCCCGGGGTGAAAAACCGATCCTCCGAACAGGCAAACGCTGCGGTCAGGGGTCTGACCTCCAGCAGCAGCTGCGCCAGCTCTGGGTCGAGAGAATAGTGTGATTGCCAGCGCACAAAGGCAGCATCGACCCAGTCCAGCACAGCAGCAGGTTCCGAGGCGACAAGCCCGTGGCCTCGATCTGCCAGCGCGCTCAGCAGTGTCTGATTTTCTGCTGTCTGCAGCTTTGACAGCGCCTCGATTAGTGCCTCGCCCGTTAATCCTTCGGTTCGCGATTGCAACGCGAAGGCAGCGCGAACTTCAAGTTCGAGCGAGCGAGTCAGCACCAAATGACCATCATCCATGATGTCTCTTCTTCTCGCACTCACAGAGTGCGTGGTTGCGAGTAAATCGCCGTGCCTTGCTAGCCTTCCAGGCCAGCCGAGATTAGCGCTTATCTGACAACAGCTTGTCGATAATACGCTCCAGCTGGTTGAGATTATTACACTCTTTAGCCAAGTGACAGTGTCTTTTCACCAGTAACATTTCCGAATCGCCCGTGCCCCAGAGTCGTGTGGATTCCGGATTGAGCCAGATTAACTGCCTGGCCCGCGCCTTGACCTCTGCCAGGAGATCCAGCCTCGGATCGGCCTGGTTGTTTCGCGCGTCACCCAGCACAATCACCGTGGTCGCGCTATTCACCTCAGCGAGGGCCAGCTCGGAAAAATCCTGCAGCGCCCGGCCATAATCAGTGGCACCGCCATATTTCAGGTTCACCCGTTCGATCGCCTCCTCAACCGGCAGCGTGGCGAACAGGTCGCTCACCTCGCCAAGCGCCGCAGAAAAAGCGAAGCTTCGGGTACGTGGCAACACGTCTTGCACCGCATAGAGAAACATCAGCAGGAACTTGGCGTATGCCGCCACTGAACCACTGACGTCGCATATCGCCATGATCTGAGGCCGCTTTCGCTCGATTTTGCGCCAGCGAGGATGAAAAGGGATGCCATCGGTAGGGATGGCCCGGCGCACCGTCTCCCCGACATGCAGTTTGCCTCGACGGTAGCGACGCCTGCGGCGGCCATGCCGCGCGGCGAGTTTGCGCGCCATGCGGTCCATCAATCGTTTGAGCCGAGCCATCTGGCTGTGATCCACGTTGCCGAGTTTCAGTTTCGACAGGGACTCGTCCAGCAGGTCCTCGGTGGCCGCACTCGCATGAATCAAATAGGCGCGCTCCACGCGATCACGCACCCGTTCACGGAGTTGCTCTCTCAGAGCTTGAACCGCTTCAAAGGCAGCGGGCTCGCTTTGTTCGAATTCGATAGCCGCCTCGCGCAGCGCTTCGTCACCCAGCGCGTCAAGTATTTTGCGCACGTATTGGCCCCGCTGGGTAAACAGCGAAATCTCCTCGACCTTGGCTTCTGCCGCGGCCGTCTCGATGGCAACGGACAGCGTGCTCTCATCCTGCGACTCGAGTGCATCAAAGAGCGAATTGCCACGGAGTCCGTCCAGCGGATCCTCACCCGGGGCTGCCGGGTCTATCTGAGGCGCCTGCTCAGGCGGTTCTGCTGAGGATCCCTCTGGCTCGACATCTGACTGACCGCCCGCCGGTGGGCGCTCGGGGATGGGTTGAAAATAGTCGTCGAAGGCCGCCTCGAATACGCTCAACTCGTGGAGAGATTTTGCCAATGCGGCCGCGAGCCCGTTTTTGAGCAGGGACCGGTTCTGGTAGCCCACCAGCTCAGCGACCTCTATGGCATCGAGGGTATCGGCAGGCGAGACCGGAATCTTCTTCCCCCGCAGGTACTGCACAAAGGCCAGCAGCTGATCACTGCTTGCCGCGGCGCGCGCCGTATGGGGAGGGTCCACTGACAAGGTCAGCCTGCGGCGGCAGCCATCAATTTAGGTAACTGACCCTCGGCGATCTGAATGTCTTCTTCATACTTGAGCAGCACGTTGAGGGTGTCCTGAACCAATGAGCCATCCAGATCGTTTGCATGCAGCAACACCAGACTTTTGGCCCAATCCACGGTCTCCGAGATGGCCGGCGCTTTTTTGAGGTCCAGAGAGCGGATGGCATGCACAAAGCGCACCAGTTGATCGGTCATGGATTGCGCGAGATCCGGTACCCGGCTGGCGACAATCCGCGCCTCGAGCTCGACAGAGGGGAAGGGGATATGGAGATGCAGACACCGCCGCTTTAGCGCATCCGACAAGTCGCGGGTGTCGTTACTGGTCAGGAAAACCAGGGGTTTGGAGTGCGCCTGAATAGTGCCGAGCTCCGGTATGGAAACCTGAAAATCTGACAGTACTTCCAGAAGCAGCGATTCAAACTCAAAGTCGGCTTTATCGATTTCATCGATGAGCAATACACCGCCGTTATCTGCTTCCATCGCCTTTAACAGTGGGCGCGATTCCAAAAAGGCTTCGGAATAGAACACATCGCCAAACTCATGCAGCCGGCTCATGGACTCGTTGAGCCCCTTCGCGCCATCGAGCACATCTCCTAGCTGTTCCTTTAGTAGCTGGGTGTACAGGAGCTGTTTGCCGTATTTCCACTCATAGAGCGCTTTGCTTTCGTCCAGCCCCTCATAGCACTGTAGTCGCACCAGGGGGCGGTCCACGACCATCGCACAGGTCTTAGCCAGCTCGGTTTTCCCCACGCCGGGAGGGCCTTCGATCAACACCGGTTTTTCAAGCGCGGCGGCCAGCCGAACGACAGTGGCGATGCGCGTTGTGCAGATATACCCCGCGGACTCGAAAGCCTGCTGGATTGCATCAATATCGCTGAGGGCGGGGTAATGGGTATCGGACAAGGGATTCTCTCGATTTGGCTTATGGGGATTGGAACCCGTACTCAACCGCCGGTCGCATTCATAAAGCGGACGATCTGCGGTTCCTCGGGCTGGTCAAAGACATGACGCTCGGGCTTGATGCTGAGGCTTTCAATAATAATGGTTTTAATCTCTTCATCAGTGCTGCCTGCGCGGAGCAGCCCTCTGATGTCGATGGACTCCTCGTTGCCCAGGCACATCAGCAGCCGGCCCTCGGCACTGATTCTCAATCGGTTGCACTGCGCGCAGAAGTTATGACTGTGCGGTGAAATAAAACCTACTTGTGTCCGGGAACCGGCGATCAGAAAATCCCGGGCCGGCCCGGCGGTATCCGAGGCGGTCATGGGTACCAGCGAAAACTGCTCGGCCAGCTCCTTCTGGAGCATGTCGGATGACACATAGGCCAGGGGCTTGCCGCCCACATTGACCTGCCCGAGGGGCATCTCCTCGATGAAGGCAATATGGATACCCTTTTTCAGTGCGTAGTGGGTGAGTGGCACCACCTCATCGCGATTCAGGCCGTCGAGGATCACCGCATTCAGCCGGATACGGTCGAACCCGCATTCCACGGCGCGGTCGATGCCCCGCAATACGGTGTCGAGATCGCCGATGCGAGTAATAGTCTTGAAACGCTCGTGCTGCAAGCTGTCTAGGCTGATGTTAATCGCGTTCACGCCGGCGTCGCGAAGGGCGTGAGCAGAGTCAGCAAGGTGGCTGCCATTAGTAGTCAGCGCCAGCGTGTCGAGCCCCTCCAGTGCGCCGAGTCCCTCGAATAGCTCATGCACACCCCTGCGAATCAGCGGTTCACCACCGGTGACGCGAATTTTTCGCACGCCCAACTCGGTAAACAGTCGCGCAGTTCTGAGCAGTTCCTCGATGGTCAGCACCTCGGACCGAGGTAAAAACTCCATGGTCTCTGCCATGCAGTACTGGCATCGAAAATCACAACGGTCTGTCACTGACAGACGCAGGTAGGAAATCCGACGATCGAAACGATCGATCAGCTGTGTCGGGCGATCAAAGGACATCAAGGGAGTTTACACAAGGGCGCGGGTTGGGGAGCATACAGCAGATGAACATTATGACCTATCTGGACCCCAGAAAAACCATATGGCCCGGGCTACTTACTGCGGCGATGCTCGCATGGTTGATGCAGTCAGGGGGGCAGCCTCCGTCGATCACGATTACCGCGGTCGTCGCCTGGCTGTGTATGGCCTGGTGGATCTTCGAGCCCATACCCATTCCCGTGACCTCGCTTTTGCCGATGGCGGTCTTTCCGGTCACCGGCGTATTGACTGCGGAGCAGGTTGGCGCCTCTGTCGGTTCGCCACTGATCATTCTGTTGATGGGTGGCTTTCTGCTGTCCCGGGGCATGGAGAGCACGGGGGCCCATCACCGCGTGGCCCTCACGGTGGTCAATCTGGTTGGTGGCCAGCGACCGCATCGGCTGGTACTGGGGTTCATGTTGGCCGGCGCACTCCTGAGCATGTGGATCTCCAATACCGCCTCGGCGCTCATGCTGATGCCGGTCGCGCTCGCGGTGTTGGCTTCCTGTTCTGACCGGGCTCAATTGGCCGCGCCGCTACTGCTGGGTCTGGCCTGGTCCTGCAGTATCGGCGGCCTGGGAACGCCAATCGGTACGCCGCCTAACCTGATTTTTATGCAGGTCTATGCCGAGAATACCGGCCAGACGATTAGCTTCAGTGAGTGGATGTCGTGGGGGGTGCCGGTGGTTGTGCTGCTGTTGCCATTGGCATGGTGGTGGGTCACGCGCGCCTTGCCCCGGGAAATCGGCATTTCTCTGCCCGAAGTCGGGCCCTGGCGCAGCGCTGAGCGGCGAGTGCTCGTGATCTTCGCGCTGACCGCACTCGCCTGGATCACCCGGGCTGAGCCGTTCGGTGGGTGGCAGACATGGTTCGGCTTGCCTAATGCCAATGATGCCTCGGTCGCCTTGCTGGCCGTGTTGGCACTCTTTATTGCTCGGGACAAGCAAGGTGAACCATTAATCGAGTGGCAGCAGGCAAGCCAGATTCCCTGGGGCGTTCTGCTGTTGTTCGGCGGCGGTATTTGTCTTGCCAGAGCTTTCGTGGCGTCTGGGCTCAGTGCTCAAGTGGGTGATGCACTGACATCGGTAGCGGCTCTACCTGTCTATCTGATGATGCTGCTATTGGCTCTGGCGGTGACGTTTTTAACCGAGGCGACCTCCAATACCGCGACCACTGCGCTGTTGCTTCCCGTATTGGCAGCCGTAGCGCTTGCCGTTGAGCTGGATCCGCTGTGGCTGATGGTGCCGGCTGCAATGAGTGCCAGCTGCGCCTTTATGCTGCCGGTGGCGACAGCGCCCAATGCGGTCGTGTTCGGTAGCGGGGAGCTACCGATCCAACGCATGGTCAGAGAGGGATTCGTGTTGAACCTGATCGGGGCTGTGGTGATCGCCACGGTCGCATGGGGAATGCTGGCCTAGCGAGTCCATGGTCTTCTTGCCCGAGGCGTTAGGGTGGTGAATCGTGCGCCACACAGCCGCATGGCGCACGCACGAGAAGGCGTTAGAGCAGTCCCATCATGGTCTCTGCGGAGCTCACGTCGACGCCCGGGCCTTCCTCAATATTGAGGTGGGTCACCTTGCCGTCCTCTACGATCATCGCAAACCGCTGGCTGCGGGTCCCCAGACCAAACCCTGAACCGTCCAGCTCTAAACCCAATGCCGCAGTCAGTTCGCCATTACCGTCGGCAAGCATGATGATCTCGTCGGCATTTTGCGCTTTGCCCCAGGCGCCCATAACAAAGGCGTCGTTGACTGACATGCAGACAATGCTGTCGACGCCCTTGCTCTTGATCGCGTCTGCATTGACCACATAACCGGGCAGGTGGGTCATGGAGCAGCCTGGCGTGAAGGCCCCCGGCACGGCAAACAGCAGGACTTTCTTGCCGTTGAACAGGTCTGAAGTTGAGACGGGACCGGGTCCCTCGTCTCCCATGACGGATAGCGTGCAGCTCGGGATGCAATCTCCTACGGCAATAGTCATATCAAAAACTCCTTATCAAAATGAACGGCCAGCCCGCTGGATGTGTTGGCGCGGGCGATGACGACTTGGAATAGTAACTCATGGGGAGTGGGTATCGAGCAGTCTTGCATCGATTAATTCGCACTCACGATAAAAGTCAGTCTGCTGCTCGCCCAGATATGGCGCACAGTGCGAAAGCACCTGCAGCACAGCGCGATGGATAGTTTGCTGGGGCGTTTGGGGTGACCCGGTCAAATGCTCAAAGCTCAGCCAGTACATCAGCGTCATCGCCATGCTGTCTGCAACATGCTCGAGCCGCTGCGGGTGATCGTTGATATCCACGCATGCGAGCAGCGCCGCCGCAAGTTGCTGGGTGGTCTGACGTTTCAGTGACAGCAGGCGCGTCATGCCCCGGTCAATCTCGGGGTAGCGCTGCATGAGATCACTCTGGTTCAAATACAGGAAGCGGTACTGGTACATCACTTCCATCAGCACCGTCAAAAACAACCAGCTCCGCTCCAATGGATTGCTGTCCTCGAGAAAGGCGTCTTCCAGAATGGGCGTCGCCAGCATGCCCGCGAGTTCCCGGTAACACTGGGAAAACAGCGAGGAGAGGATGTTGTCTTTACCTTTGTAGTGGTAATAAAGATTGCCCGGACTGATGTCCAGCTCGAGTGCGATGTCACTGGCTGTGACATTCCGCTCCCCGCGCTCATTGAAGAGCTCGGTAGCGACGACCAGAATGCGTTCGGCGGTTTTCATGGGATCCCAGTGTACCGTGCCCAGACGGTGCGCGATGCGCCGCGCACTGCGGGCCGGGCTGCCTACTGAAACGAATTTCCGATGCTCACGTGAATCTGCACCTGGTTTGACGTGTTCCCGCTGCATCGCGTTGAAAGGGGACATCCATAAAAAAGGGGAGCAACGCTCCCCCGAAAAAAACGGACTTTAAAAGGTGGGTTTAGGCAGCTTTACCAAACTTGGTCTTCAGATCGTCAAAGCGGGATTTCGCTTTTTTCATCTGTGCTTCCAGCTTGGAGCGATCAGCCAGTGAGTCGAGCTCCAGATCAGCCAGGGCTTTCAGCGCCTCTTTCTCGACAGCCGTGCCACGCTTAACCAATGACTTGTAGAGATCCTCGGCCTGCTTGCGACGCTCGCTGAGGCGGGTTTGTGCCTCGTCAACCTGCTCCTGCAGACTGGCGAACTGCTCCAGTACCTGATCGTAGGCCTTGCCGTATACGCCCAGGCCTGCGAGCAGCGCGTTGCGGCCGGTATCGATGGCCTTGGGTCGCGCTCGGGTTTTGGCCTTGGTGCTGGCCTTGGCCTTGGTTTTGGCGGCCGGCTTTTTCTTCGCTGGGGCCTTTTTGGCCTTGGCGGGGGCTTTCTTTACCGCAGCTTTCTTCGCTGCAGCCTTGGGTGCTGCTTTGGTTTTGGCTTCTGCCATGATATTTCTCCTCGTTGAGGTGTGTTGAATTCGAGCGGCAGTGTGGCGTCGAAAATTAGAATCTGCCCTCTAAAAACCCGAGGGGCCGCGGCAATTTTTCACAGGTTAAAATAATATGGCATAGTAACTGCCAATTTAACGGGTGTTCACGAGGTGTCAGCGATGAGAGCAGTGTTCAAAGTAGCGGCCGTCCTCGTCGTCTTATTCGTGGTGGCTGGCCTGGTATTACTGCGCGACGGCGAGCGCATCATCCCTCAGGGCGAGGGCAAGGTTGAACTGGAAGTGGGTGTGTTCGAAGCATTTCCTCTACCCAATTATGCGGCCGCCGCAGTCAGTGATGACTACAAAAGTTATTTCATCGAGGTCGAGCCCGGGATCAAGATCCATGTGCTTGAGATCGGTCAGGGGTACCCGGTCTACCTCCAACATGGAAATCCGACAACGGGTTTGCTGTATCGAAAGGTCGCGCAATCCCTGCCCCTGGATCGTGTTAGAGCCATCATGCCGACCATGGTGGGGCTCGGTTTCTCCACCAAGATCCCGGCGAGTGAACACACCCTCGATAACCACATGCGCTGGATGAACGGTGTGTTGACGACACTCAATCTGACAGAGGCGGTCTACGTGGGTCAGGATTGGGGTGGGCCCGTGGGCATGGGAGCCTTGTCGCTGTCACCCGGGGTGCTGGAAGGCGCTGTGATCATGAATACAGGGTTTAGCGCCCCCCGTGCCCCCATGGATCTGAGTAGCGCCCATGCGCTGGTAAAAACGCCGTTGGTTGGGGAACTGGTGGTCGAGGCGCTGTCTCCCCTATTTTTCGCGCGCTTGGCAGAGGTGCAGGGTGATCCGGCTACGATGCCGCCGGAGGTCATGGATCTTTATCGCCGTCCCCTCGAGGACAGCGGCAATGGCAAAGCGACGCTGGCGCTCATGCGAATGGTGGCAGATGGGCCTGACCATGCCAGTGCGCCTGCGCTGCGGAACGTTGAGCGCTATGTGGAGGGATTGGATATTCCGGCAGAGCTGGTCTGGGGAATGAACGACCCCATTCTGGCCAAGGGCCTGCCCGTTATGCAGGGACTGTTTCCAGCCGCACCTGTCACCGAGACCGAGGCGGGACATTTTCTGCAGGAGGAGGTGCCCGAGACGATTGCAGCAGCGGTAATGCGTATTGTTGAAAGGACGCAGAAAAACTGAACAAAGCCTTTGCAAAGGCCGTTTGGTAGCTTTGCACACTGGGCCAAATATCTTTGCGACGCGTAAATCGATAAAATCTCGCCCCCCAAGACTCACCTGCACCGGAAGCCGTGGTTCACCGATGACTGACAATAGCGTCAAAAGCAGCCGTTTTTCCCGCCGCCGATTGTTCGGCTCGGCGGTGTTTACGACTGCCGGTTTGGCGGTCTGTTTTGTGGTCCTGGTGGGCAAGCCGCAAACCCAGCCGACCCAGTTTCCGGAACCGCGCCGCCCGTTGGTGGACGTCATCCTGGCCGCGCCTGCTGATCACAGCATCTCTGTTCGCACGCAAGGTACCGTAGAGCCGGTAAGGCGTGTCGGATTAGTTGCGCAGGTCAGTGGAAAAGTAGAGAGCGTGAGTGATCGATTCCTCGACGGGCGTTTCTTCAAGGCGGGGGACATCCTGCTGCAGCTTGAAAAAGCGGATTATGAATTTGCCATTGCTAGAGCACGTGCTCAGGAAGCTGCCGCCGCACAACGCGTCGCAGAGGAGCGAGGCCGTAACCTGCAGGCGCAGAGAGAGTGGCGAGAGCTCGGTACCAGCGAGGCGAACGATCTATTTTTGCGCAAGCCGCAACTCCGCGCCGCCGAGGCTTCGCTCGTGGCAGCGCAGGCAGATGTGGCCGCGGCCGAGCTGGCTTTGGAGCGGACAACGGTTCGTGCCCCGTTTGACGGCCGACTGGAGAAGAAGTCGGTTGACCTTGGTCAGTTTGTCGCGCCCGGTACCGTGTTGGCACAGATCTACGCCACAGAGCGGGTCGAGGTGCATCTGCCGATCAGTGATTCTCAGCTCGCACTACTAGAACTGCCGCTGTTTGAAACCGCGGTAGAGGCCTACCCCGAGGTGGTCTTGAGCGCGCGATTCGGCGGTGAGCGCTGGCAGTGGGAGGGTAAGATTGCCCGCGTAGAAGCCAGCATCGATCGCGACAGCCGCGTCACTTTTGCGATTGCGGAAGTGAATGACCCGTTTGGAGACTCCGGTTCACAAAGACCTCCGCTGACACCAGGACTGTTTGTGGAGGCGAGCATTAGCGGCAAACCGATTCAGCAATCGGTTGAATTACCCGCTACTGCTTTGCGCGGGGACAATACCGTGCTCCTGGTGAACGAAAACAGCCGACTGGAACGGCTACCCGTAGAGTTGCTTCGACGCGAACAAGACCTGGTCTGGGTGCGAGGTATCAGCGCAGGCGAGCAAGTTGTTGCGGAGCAGAGCAGCCTTTTGGCAGCCGGTGCTGCGATCGAGGTGGCAGCGGTGAGGCCGACCAGTGGCTGACAAACCGGGCCTCCTAGGCTGGTTCATTTCCAATCCGATCGCAGCAAACCTCATGATGGTGGTGTTGGTGGTCGGTGGGCTCTATAACATTCCGGGCCTCGACAAGCAGTTCTTCCCTACACCCGTTGTCGATCGCATCAGCATTGCTATGCCGTTTCCCGGGGCCAGCCCGCGAGAGGTGGAAGAGCAAATTTGTGTGCGGATCGAGGAGGCGATTCACGACCTCGACGGCATCAAGGAGATTCGCTCTACCGCTTCTGATGGTATGGGGCAGGTGATTGTCGAGGCGTTGACAGGCTATCCCACTCAGCGACTGACCAACGAGATTAAAACCCGGGTCGATGCGATCACCACTTTCCCGACCGACGCCGAGCGCCCCGTGGTGACCGAGCTCATCTACCGCCACATGCTGGGCATCGTGCAGTTAGCCGGTGAGCTGGATGAATGGGAGCTCAAAGAACTCGGCGAGACGCTGCGCGACGACCTGGCCCGCCAGCCCTGGATTTCGGTTGTCGATCTGGTGTCGCCGCGCCGATACGAAGTGTCGGTTAATGTGTCGGAGCTGGATCTCCGACGCCACAACCTGTCCTTCGACGATGTGGTCCGCGCGATTCAGTCTGCCTCACTGAATTTGCCCGCCGGTGCGATCAAAGGCACCGATGGTGACATCCGCGTGCAAACCCGGGGTCAGGCCTACTATCGGGAGGACTTCGAGCGCATCGTATTGTTGACCGCCAGAGATGGTACGCAGATATATCTCGGTGAGGTTGCCACCATTGACGACGGCTTTGAGGATGTCGACACCCTCAGCCGTTTCGATGGTATGCCCGGGCACGGCTTGTATGCCTATGTCACGACTAACCCCGATGTGGTGCAGTCCTCTCGGGTCATCAATGAATGGGTGGCCAAGCAGACCCCAAACCTACCTGAAGGGGCCACCCTGTCTTTTTGGCGTGACGCGGCGGTGCCGTTTAAGGGGCGTGTCGAGACGCTGCTGAAGAACGGCTTAGGTGGTCTGTTGTTGGTGTTTTTGGTGCTGGTGCTGTTCCTGAGACCGGCTGTGGCAGTGTGGGTTTCCGTGGGTATTGCCGTTGCCTTTCTAGGGGCATTTTTCTTACTCCCCTATACCGGTGTCGGACTCAACATGATTTCTCTGTTTGCCTTCCTGCTGGTGCTGGGCATTGTGGTCGACGACGCCATCATTGTTGGTGAGTCCATTCACACGGTACAGACCAGAGGCGTGGAGGGCGAGTCGGCAGCCTTGTGGGGCGTCCGGGAAGTGTTTAAGCCCGTGCTGTTCGCGGTGATCAGTACGATGGTGTTTTTCGCGCCCATGATGTTTATGCCTGGAGAGTGGGCTCACGCGGCTAAGGGGATTCCGGTTGTGGTCCTGTTGGTGCTGATGTTTTCGCTGGTTGAGTGTTTGTGGATTCTGCCGGCACATCTCTCACGACTGGGCCCCGAGCAGCCCGCGACAACGCCACTGTTAAAACGACTCGAGGATTGGCGAAATCGATGCGCGGAAGGGTTGGTTTCCTTCGCACGCACCCGTTACCGGCCGTTTCTCAAGTGGGCACTGCAGCATCATATGCTGGTGGCGGGTTTCTTTCTGGTCATGCTTAGCTTGAGCCTCGCCTTTTATGGTGGTGGTTGGCTGAGGTCCGCTTTTTTCCCGCGTATCAATTCCGACTTTGTCGAGGCGAAAATTGTCATGCCCGAGGGCGGCTCTTTTTCGCAGTCAGAGCTGGTGATGCAGCGTGTTGTGGATGCTGCCGAAGCCCTGAAGACAGAGTGGAACCATCGCCCCGAGTATGAAGACGCCCCGGCCATCGGCAGCATTTTGGGCCGTGCCAACGACAACGAAGTAGAGGTGGTGATCGCCACCGTCAGTGAGGGGGTGGACACCGAGGCCTTTGCCCTTGAGCTCAGGTCGGATTCAGGTTCTCTTTCTGAAGCCAAAGAAGTGCGCATGGATTACACCATCCGTGATCCAGGCAAACCCATCAGGCTCGTGCTCGCCTCGCGCAAGGTTGAGGACTTAGAGGCGATGGCAGAGGATGTGCGAGAGGCACTGCTCTCCTACCCCGGCGTCTTTGACGTCTCTGACAGCTTCGATAGCCCCCGGGATGAGTTGGTACTGGAGTTAAAGCCCGCGGCGGAAACATTGGGCGTTGGCCTGGTGGATGTGGCGCGACAAGTGCGACAGGCGTTTTACGGTGCAGAAGCGCAGCGTATTCCCAGAGGGCGAGAAGACGTCAAGGTCATGGTGCGTTATCCAGAGATAGAGCGGCTCGCTATCGCTAACTTGAATGATATGTATATCCGTACGCCCGGTGGCGGTGAGGTGCCTTTTGAGGCCGTAGCCACCTATCGGGTTGAAGCCGGGTATCAAAAATTGGAGCGACTCGATCGCCTGCGTACGTTGGAAGTGGAGGCAGACGTTGAAGCGAATGGCCCGCCGCCGCGCGCGATTGTGCAGTCGGTGTTCCGCGATTATTTGCCTAAGTGGCAACAGCAATACCCCGACTTGTTTGTGAACCTCGATGGGGAATTGCAGGAAGAAATCGAATTTCGCGAGGCCACCGTGCGGCTGATGGCACTCGCCATGATGGTGATCTATGCCCTGATGGCGGTCGCCTTCCGATCGTACTGGCAGCCGCTGTTGATTTTGACTGCCGTACCGTTCGGACTCATGGGCGCCATTTTTGGTCACATGATTCTGGGCTGGCAGGTCAGCATGTTTTCCATCATGGGGGTGACCGCGTGCGCCGGTGTCGTAGTCAACGACAATCTGGTGCTCATTGATCGCATCAATCGCCTTCGAGAGGAGGGTATGGAATTGGTGACGGCACTGCTGCAGGCGGGCGAGGACCGCTTCCGGCCTATTATCCTGACCTCACTGACTACCTTCGTCGGCTTGCTGCCCATCATGTCCGAGACGAGCGTTCAGGCGCAGTTTCTGATACCCATGGTGACATCGCTGTCTTTTGGCGTGCTGTTTGCGACGGGGGTCACGCTGGTACTGGTGCCGGCGCTGTACTTGATCGCGGAGGACGCGCGCGCTTTGCGAGCGAGATGGCTTGGCGGTAAAGATGACTCGCCGGCGTTATCGAACCCTGCCAGCTGACTTTTAAAGGTTCCCTCGCGGGCTTCAGCCGCTCTTGGGACCCGCCGCCACAATCGCCTCGCTGACGTCAAAGTGGGTAATATTTTCGAGGAACAGCGCCGCCAGTTGGCTCGCCTGGGCTTCGTAGGCCTCGTCATTACCCCAGCCTGCTTTGGGATCGACATATTGGTCGTCCACATCCGGGATGCTGACCGGGTAGTCGAGGTTAAGGCTCTCGATGTGGCGGGTCTCAACACCCAACAGTAAGCCATCCTGCGCCGCTTTCACCACGGCGCGCGTGACGGGGATCGGGAACCGTGATCCCGAGCCACCTGGGGCGCCGGAGCCACCCGTCCAGCCGGTATTGATGAGGTAGACCTGGCTATCGAAGTCTTCGATCCGTTTGATCAACAGCTCGGCGTAATCTCCTGCAGGACGAGGCATGAAAGGCGCGCCAAAGCAGGTTGAGAAGGTGGGGTTGATACCGGCCGCGGCGCCTACCTCGGTAGAGCCAACCCGGGCGGTATAGCCCGAGAGAAAATGAAACGCGGCGGCCTCTTTTGACAAGATCGAAATCGGCGGCAACACGCCGAAGACGTCACAAGTGAGAAAAATGACGCACTTGGGCTCGCCACCGGCGTTGGTCTCCGAGCGCTTGTCGACATGCTCCAGCGGATAACAGCAGCGGCCATTCTCGGTCAGGCTTGTATCGCTGTAGTCGGCGTGCCCCTGATCATCCAGCACCACATTTTCAATGATGGCACCGCCGCGAATCGCGTCCCAGATGACCGGTTCATTTTTGCGACTCAGATCGATGGTCTTGGCGTAGCAACCGCCCTCTATATTGAACACGGACCCCTTGGACCAGCCGTGCTCATCATCGCCAATGAGGTAGCGCTCCGGGTCCGCCGACAACGTGGTCTTGCCAGTGCCCGACAAGCCGAAAAACAACGTGGTGTCGCCGTCTTCTCCAATGTTGGCCGAGCAGTGCATGGGCATGACATCCTTCTCGGGAAGCAGGAAATTCTGTACCGAGAACATGGCTTTTTTCATCTCACCTGCGTAACGCATTCCCGCGATCAGCACTTTTCGCTGGCCGAAATTGATGATCACCGTGGCGTCCGAATGGGTGCCGTCCCGCTCGGGGTCACAGACAAAGTCGGCCACATTGAGAATCTTCCACTCGGGCTTGTTGGCCGGATTGTAGGTGTCAGGGCGGATGAACATGTTGCGGCCAAAGAGTGACTGCCAGGCCGTGGCGGTGATGACTTTCACCGGCAGATAGTGATCGCTGTGCTCTCCCACGTGCAGGTGCTGCACCCAGGTCTCAGATTGATGCGCGTGTGACTTGACCCGCTCCCACAGCGCATCGAATCGGTCTGCATCAAATGGTCGGTTGACACCGCCCCAGTCGATAGCGTCCTCGCTGGAGGGTTCTCGGACGACAAAACGATCCGCCGGGGAGCGTCCCGTCCGCGCGCCCGTCTCGACTCGCAGCGCACCGGTGTCAGATAACACGCCCTCGCCCCGTGCCAGGGCCATGTCAATCAGATCAGTTGAAGTCAGGCCGGAGTGAATATCCGGGGTCGAAATGGCAGCTTCGCTCATGTTGGTTTCCGTACTGAGTACTATTTCTTTTGCTGTTAAGCATTTTTCTCAATTCGATGCGTCTACGTCATCGATTCAATGCAGCGTTGTACCTGCGCTCTGTGGGGGTAATATCTCGCGACCAAATTGATAGGTCGTGCCACACAATTCACAAGTCATCGTGATGTCGCCTTGCTCAGCGAGAATCTCCTCTCGCTCGGATTCGGGCAACAGGGATATCGCGTCGGCGCTTCGCTCGCGACTGCACCGACATTTAAACAAAATCGGGGCCGGTGGGTATACCGTTACGGTTTCCTCCTGATAGAGCTTGAATAACAACGCTTCTGGCGTTAGGTCCAGCAGCTCATCAGCTTGTACCGTTTCTGTCAGCAAACAAAGCGTTGACCACTGTTCGCTGCGTTTTTCACCGTCCGCCAGTTGCGCAGGTAGCTGCTGAAGCATCAGTCCTGCGCTGTGGGCCCCGTCTGAGGCAAGCCAAAACCGGGTGCCCAACTGCTCACTCTGTGAGAAATAATCCTCCAGCGCACTTGCTAAGGTGCCGCCCTCGAGTGCAATGATGCCCTGATACCGTTGGCCCGCCTCGCGTTCAACGGTCAGGACCAACTGCCCGTCTGCCAGTAGGGTCATGGGGTCGTCGGCATCAGCGCTCAGGTCGCCTTGGGCAATGCCGCGAATGTGGCGCTCACTGGAACACTCAACCATGACCAATGAGACAGCTTGCTTGCTGCGGGCTTGCAGGATGATGCGACCTTCATATTTGAGATTGTTGCTGATCAGCACAGCGGCTGCCGCAAACTCTCCCAGAAGGCACTTTAACGTTGGACTGTAGGCTTGGTTGCCCAGCATGTCTGTCAACGCGCTTGCTATTCGCACCGATTCGCCACGCACATCGACACCGTCAAACAGGAAGCGTTGACTGCTGTCGGTAAGGTGGCTCATGGTGGTGGGATACCCATAATCGAGGCAGTGTAGGATAGCGGTATTGGTACCCGACCCCAATCTAATTATTGAATGTCTATTATTCGTCTGTCGCGCTGTCATCAACTGAATCAGGCCGCTCAGGAAGCCGCGCTGGAGCAGCTTGCCGCGCACCTTGGCGATACCCTTGGCGCCTCGGTCGCAAGGGCTGCTAGAACGATTCAATTTGATGGCAGTGGATTCTCAGGCACCGTGACTCTGGAGGATGAGCGCGTCGTGGGAGAGGTACGTTTGGGGCTTATGATGCGACCCCTGAAAGGGGTCATCACCAGAGAGATTGAAGCGGGGCTGGACCACTATCTCGCCGGCTGAGCGAGCTGGCCAACCCTGAACAGAGATCTTAGCTCGCCATCGCCTTCACGCGGGCGTTCAGTCGGCTCTTGTGGCGGGCGGCCTTGTTCTTTTTGATGATGCCGCGATTCGCCATTCTGTCGATCACAGGCACCGCTGAATCATAGGCGGCGCGAGCGTCGTCAGCATTGCCGGTATCTGCTGCCGCGAGAACCTGCTTAATTTTGGTGCGGACCAGCGATCTCAGGCTCGCGTTGTGCGTGCGACGCTTGTCGTTCTGGCGTGCCCGCTTTCTTGCTTGGGGTGAATTAGCCACCGTTGTGCTCCGTAGGGATCAAAAAAGGCCGCGAATCATCAGAGATACACGGTTTAATGTCAACTGCAGAGAGGCCTAGCCCCTCGATATTAGGGTGTTTTACCCGTTTACCAGCCCAACCAGATCAAAATCCAGCCGAGCAAGGCGCACCCTATGGAAGCCCCAGCTTTATCGAGCCGAAATAGGGCATAGGCGTAGCCGACGGGCGGCAGCAGCAGGGCGAACATGCCCCAGGCGTACTCTTCCCGCCAGGCGGCAATGAGTAGCAGTATCCAACTGATCAGCAGTGACGCTGCACCGAGCGTCATTAAAAAGGAACTTGAAGCTTCCATTTGCGGTCTCTGAGGGGTAGGTTGCCGAGCGGTGCGCAGGGTATCAGAAACCCCACAGCAACGGCACAATACACCAGCGTTCGATGACGGTACCAGCATGACAGATTCGCCAGCGTCAGAGCCCGACGACCCGTTCGCGGAGATCCGGCCGTATTCCAATCTGGACGCACCCGAGGTACTCAGACGGCTCTCGCGTGACACCGAGCTGGCAAAGACCATTGCCCTATGGCGTTTGCCGCGTCTCAGTGCTCTGTGGCCTGCGTTGGCAAGGCAAATGGGCAAGGTTTGGTTGCGGCTGGCGGCGAAGCGACTTAGGACCGTCGAGGATCTCCAGAATCTGATCGCCCCTAATTTGTCGCGGATGATTAAAAAAACATCGGTTTTTACCGTCAGTGGCATCGACAAACTAGATTTACGCCCTGCCCGCGTTTATCTCGGTAACCACCGGGATATTGTGATGGACCCGGCCTATGCCAATTACGCGCTGCACCGGGCGGGCGCCAACACGCTGGCGATTGCCATTGGCGACAATTTGCTCTCCAAGCCCTGGGTGGCGGACCTGTTGCGACTCAACAAGAGCTTTGTTGTGAAGCGGAATGTGAGCGGTCCACGCGCGCTGTTGGCGGCTACCAAGCTGCTGTCTGAATATATCCGTGACTCTGTGAGCGCGGACCGTGATCCGATCTGGATCGCGCATCGTGAGGGTCGGGCAAAAGACGGTCGCGATCTGACCGAGCCCGCAGTGATCAAAATGCTTACCCTGTCCCGGGAGCGCGGTGAGGCACCGGAGGCGGTGCTCTCAGACCTCAATATTGTCCCGCTGGTGATCTCCTATGAGCTCGATCCCTGTGACGCGCTGAAGGCAGCCGAACTTGCCGCCGGCGAAGGGTACGTCAAGGCGGAGTTTGAGGACGTGTCCTCCATTGCCCGGGGTATCACGGGCGATAAAGGCTGCGTTCATCTCCACTTTGGCGAACCATTGCCGGCGGATTTGTCGGTGGAGGAGGTGGTCGCCGCGCTGGACCAACAAATGGCCCGGCATTACCGGCTCTATCAAACCAATCGCTGGGCGTGGGAGTGGTTGCATGGCGAAAGCGTCCCGGTGGCGCTAGCCTTTCACGAAGGGTCGGTGACAGAGCAGTCGTTTAGGGCCCGCATCGATAGCGTGTCGGGTGAACATCGGCAGTGGCTGTTGACCATGTACGCGAATCCGGTGAGCCGTCAGCTGGCGCTCGATATCACTGACAAGGACCGATCATGTGATTGACGAGTGCCTGCAAGCCGAGATTCGCGCTGCTTATCAGGAACTGACCGATTCGCTCAATCTGGTGCCACGTTGGGGCCAGCGCCAGATGATTGCGGAGGTCGCCAACGCCCTGGCTGACCCGGAGGCCGAGACCCCCATCGCAGTGGTTGAAGCTGGCACAGGTACGGGAAAGACGATCGCCTATCTCGTCTCGGCACTGCCGGTCGCGCGCGCTCGTGGAAAGAAACTGGTACTGGCGTCAGCGACAGTCGCGCTGCAGGAACAGTTGCTGTTTCGCGACCTGCCGGATGTTATGCGGCACAGCGGCTTGACCTTTGACGCTGTGCTGGCCAAGGGTCGAGGCCGCTATGTCTGTCTGCTCAAGCTGGATCATCAGCTGTCGGATCAGGGCGCCGATCCGCTGATCCCGCTCTATCCCGACGAGTTTCCTGGCGCGGGTGAGGAGCTGGCTGGCCCGATTCTCGAGGAAATGATTCAGGCTTTGGGTGACGGGAGCTGGGACGGAGATCTGGATGCCTGGCCCGAGCAACTGTCGCCGAGCGTCCGCAGACTCATTACCACGGATCAAAGCCAGTGCACGGGCAGGCGATGCCCTCATATTGCGCAGTGCAGTTTTTTTCGCGCCCGCGAAGGGTTGGAAGAGGCCGACGTGATCGTTACCAATCACGATTTGGTACTTTCCGATCTGCGTTTAGGTGGTGGTGTCATCCTGCCAGCTCCCGAAGACAGCCTCTATGTGTTTGATGAGGGCCATCAGTTGCCCGCTAAGTGTCTCAACCAGTTTGCCCTGCGGTTCCATTCCGGCGGGACATTACAGGGGCTTCGGGACAGCGAACGCTGGCTGGTAGCGAGTGCGGAAGGATGGGTGGCGCAGGGTTTGGACGAGCGCCTGATTCCGGCGATGACATCGCTCGTGGGTGACCTCATACAGCGCAGCGAGGATATCGCGGAACAGCTGTGGCAGTTACTGCCGGAGGCAGATTTTGAGCGGGCAGAGCATCGCTTTCCCCATGGCCGAATTGCTGCGGATCTTAGGGAGCAGGCCGCAGGGCTCGTTGCGCAGTGGGATCAGCTCAATCGCGAGGCAACACGATTGGAGGCGGCGTTGGAGAACAGTCAGACCTCGGGATCCTCATCCGCCGACAGCGCGATCGCTGGTGCGGCTGATCCGGATCTAAACCTTGCCAATGCGCAGGGATTGGTCGCTAGAGCGGAACAGCAGCTGGCGGTCTGGCGTGCCTTTGCCGACGCACCGGGGGAGGGTGACCCGGGAGATGGTTGGGCCCGTTGGTGCCAGCACCGCGGTACGCCACAGACTGTGGAGTGTCAGGCGAGCCCTATTCTGCCTGGTGAACTCCTGCATGAAGCACTGTGGCAGCGTGCTGCGGGGGCGGTCATTACGTCAGCAACGCTCTCCGCTCTGGGGACCTTCGAGCGATTTAGAGAGCGTTCCGGCGTCCCTGACGGCGCACGGTGGAAGCAGGTTGCAAGCCCGTTTGACCCTCGTCGGGCGACATTCTGCGTGCCGCAGATGGCATCAGAGCCCGGCAATCCGGAAGCCCATACCCGCGAGTTGATTGACAGACTTCCTGGCCTGATCGCGGACGACCCGGGTGTGTTGTTACTGTTTACGTCTAGACGACAGATGGAGGCAGTGCTCGAGCAGATTGAGCAGGTACTCACCCACCATGTGCTGGTTCAGGATCGGATGAGCAAAGCCCGATTGTTGGATCAGCATCGGACGCATATTGATGCGGGAGAGGCTTCCGCTATCTTTGGCCTGGCTAGCTTCTTTGAGGGTATCGATTTGCCCGGCGAATATTGCCGACACGTGGTGATCGCCAAGCTCCCCTTTGCTGTGCCGGATGACCCTATTGCGGCGGCACACTCTGAACTGTTGGAGGCGCAGGGGCGAGACCCCTTCATGGAGATCAGTGTTCCCGATGCGGCGCAGAAGTTGGTACAGGCAAGTGGACGGTTGCTGCGCACCGAGGAAGATGAGGGCCGCGTTACGCTACTCGATACGCGGTTACTCAGCCGTCGCTATGGTCGCAGTATCCTCGACAGTTTGCCTGCCTTTAATATGGAGCTGGGTTAACGTGGAGGTGGGTCACCGGATGGAAAAGGGCTAGCAACGTGGAGATGGAAGGCCCACGCAGTGCCATCGCGGCGCAACTGATTGATCTCGAGGCGGCTTTGCGTCAGCTCGACCTGTGGTCTGATGCGCCGCCATCGCAGGAGGCATTGCGCTCGGAGCAGCCCTTTGCCATGGACGCCCTCGATTTCGAGGAGTGGTTGCAGTTTATCTTTTTACCCACTATTTACGAGGTGCTGGCATCGGGCGAGGCGCTGCCGGAGCGTTGTGCGATTGCGCCCATGGCGGAGGAGACGGTGGGTAAGAGGCCACTGCCCACTGAGCCACTCATCTCGACACTGCGTGAACTGGACCGCCTGATTACTGAGATCGACTAGCGCTTTTCCGATACAAAAACCCCGGCCGGAGCCGGGGTTTTTGTTGGAGATCAGCAGCGCTAAGAGCTCAGAATTGCACCCGCTTGGTAAAGCCACCGTCGACCACCACGTTTGCGCCCGTCGTAAACGCCGAACGGGGACTGGCCAGAAACGCCACGGTGTCGGCGATTTCATAGTTGTTACCCATTCTCCCCATCGGAATATTGGCAACCGTCGCATCGTAGAAATCGGTCATGTGAGTTTTGATCTGCTCCCAGGCGCCGCCCTCAAAAAAGACCGGGCCGGGGCTCACAGCATTGACTCGCACACCTGACGCCGCCAGGGCTTGCGATAAGTTGCTGGAGTAGTTCAGCAGTCCTGCCTTGATCGCGCCATAGGGGCTGGGTCCCGCGAAAGCCTCCACCGCCGCGGTGGTGGAGATAATGACAATCGCGCCCTGGCCTGACTTCGAGAGATACGGTGTGGTGAGTTCAACGCCACGCCAGGTTGCCAACATGTCAGCCTCAAAGTTGGCCCGCCATCCGGCTTCCGAGCTGTCCGCGCCGCCGGCGGAGACATTGGGTACAAAAATATCAATGCCGCCCAGAGTGTCGGCACACTGATTGACCCAGGATTCCATGGATGCGGCATCCGTGACGTCTACCACGCTGCCACAGGCCTTCACCCCTTTGGCGGTTAATGCGGCGACCGTCTCGTCAACCTCGGCCTCATTCCGTGCGCAGACACCGACGTGACACCCCTCATCCGCCAGCGTCTCGGCGATGGCGCGTCCAATGCCCTTGGTTGAGCCAGTGATCAGGGCCACTTTATCTTTCAGTTGCAGGTCCATCATTCTTCTCCTTGGTTTTATGTCATACGGTTCGGTGCTGATGCTTTGCGCTTAGGTCTTGTCCAGCGCTTGCTAGGACGGCGAGAGCGCCATGAATTCTTTTAGAGCTTCACCCTTGGAGCATACCCAGCTTTCCAGCGCAGTAATGCGTTTGAAAAAGTGTCCCACAATATATTCATCGGTTGTCGCGATGCCACCGTGCAGCTGAATGGCTTCTTGGGATACTTTTCTGCCGACCGTGGTTGCTTTGACTTTTGCGGCCCGGGCGAAGCGAGCAGCGTTGTCATGACCGCTATCAGAAGCATTGCATGCGGCATAAATCAGTGACCGCGTGAGTTCGGTCTGGATCAGCATGTTGGACATGCGGTGCTGTAGTGCCTGAAATGAGGCCAGAGGTTGTCCAAACTGCACGCGTTGCTTGGTGTAGTCCACGGTGGTGTCGAGTGCAGCCTGCGTCGCGCCCAGCGTCTCGGCGCTACTCAGTGTCATCGCGAGTGCCCGGTAGGCCTCCAAAGCGTCGGAGGCGGGTTGCCCTTGCAGCAGGATGTGGTCAGCCTCGAGCACGAGATCGAATCGGCAGTTCATGCCACCCCGTCCATCGTGAGTCGGGAAGGTGTCACACTCAACGCCATCGGCTGCCGCGGGCACCAGCACCCAGGCAAGGCCCTCGGCACCCTGCGCAAGCACCGCCAGATGAGTGGCGGAGGCGCCAGCGCTAATCCAATGTTTTGTGCCCGACAGGTGCCAGCCCGCGTTGGTTTGGGTCAGTGTGGTGCTAGGCGAGAGTCGTGACGCTACATCAGCCTCGTCAATTGCCGCAACCGGTATCAGTTCTCCCTCGGTTACCCGTGGTAAAGCGCTTTCTTGCTGTTGACTGACGCCAATAATGGCGTGAGTCGCTGCCAATGCGTCGATCAGGGGTTCCGTCACCAGGAACTGACCACACAGTTCGGCCAGTATGGCCATTTCCCGGGTGCCCATTCCCAGTCCCCCAAATTCCTCCGGGACAGGCAGCGCCAGCCAACCCATTTCCGCAAAGGCCTGCCACTGGCCTGGGTCGCTATACGCCCCTCCGGCAATGCGTTCCCTTCGCTGGTTGAAGTCGTAGCTGTCGCGCAGGTAGCGCTCAGCCGCGTCCTGCAGCAGGGTCTGGTCTTCAGTCATATGCGCCGACATGAATCAGAGCCCCAGTACATGCTTGGCAATGATGCCGCGCTGAATTTCAGCGGTGCCGCCATAAATCGTCGTGGCGCGACTGTTGATGTATTCGGCCATGGTGGTCACGCATTCGGCAGGTGCGGCGGTGTCGCCGGTGTAGTCGGGCGCGAGCACATCGCTTTGCCATGGCATGGCACTCTGGCCGGCCGCTTCGATCAACAGCTCGGCGCAGCGCTGGCCCAGCTCCGTGCCGGAGACCTTCACCAGAGACGATAGGGCGCCCGGATTATCGCCCGCTGAAAGGCTCCCTTTGATACGCAGCTCGGTCTGCTCCAGCGCCATCACATCAATCTCAGTCTCGGCCACGCGGTAGGCGTAGGTCGGGTCATCGATGGCGCGACTGTTGGGGTTCGCCATGGCGCGTTGAAGTTTGCCAAGCTGTTTTTTTAGCTCAATGGTGAAATGCTGCCCGCCGCGCTCAAACTCCAGCAGGTACTTGGCCACCGTCCAGCCCTGATTTTCCTCGCCCAGCAGGTTTGCCACGGGCACACGCACGTTCTCGAAAAACACCTGGCACTGCTCGACCTCGCCGTCCAGGCTGGGGAAAGGGGCCACCGTGATACCCGGGGTGGCCATATCGATCAAGAGAAAGCTGATCCCCGCTTGTGGTTTCACGTTCTTGTCGGTGCGCACCAGACAGAAGATCCAGTTGGAGTGATGCGCCATGCTGGTCCAGATCTTGGTGCCGTTCACCACGTATTCTTCACCATCACGGTTCGCCGTGGTTTTCAGCGAGGCAAGATCCGATCCGGAGCCAGGCTCGGAGTAGCCCTGACACCACACGTCATCACCCGAGATGATGCCGGGGAGAAACTGGGTTTTCTGCGCCTCGGTACCAAAGTGCATCAGCATGGGCCCGAGCATCTGTATGCCCATCATCACTGGATTTGGCGCATTGGCCAGCTTGCACTCTTCCAGAAAAATATAGCGCTGCTGAATGTCCCAGCCCGTGCCACCATGCTCTATTGGCCACTCCGGCGCACCCCAGCCTTTAGCGTGCAGGGTGCTCTGCCATTGGCGGCCAGCCTCAAAGTCAGAAAACACGCTGGTCGTGCGTTCGCCCGCTCGGATGAGCTCAGGAGTCAGTGCCTCTTTCAGAAACTCCCGGATGGACGCTCTGAAAGTGTCGTAGTCAGTGGGTATGGGGTTGGATGCATTCACGGTGCGTGTCCTCTTGGTCCGGTGCTCAGCTAAGCTGAACACCCTGTTCCTTTAATTGCGCTCTCAACGCCGCCTTCTGGATTTTACCCGAAGGCGTTTTCGGCATTTCCGCCACCACAGATAGCCACTGTGGCCATTTCTGTTTGGCCAGTTGATGCTCAGCACATAGCGCCGTCAACGTGGCCAGGGTGGGTGCCTCGTCGCCGTATAGCGTGACAAAGACGGCCACGCCTTCGCCCAATCGCTCATGTGGTGCCGAGACCGCTGCCGCTTCAGCCACTGCAGGGTGAAGCAGCACGATCTCCTCGATTTCTCTGGCCGACAAGTTCTCGCCACCGCGAATGATAATGTCTTTTTTGCGGTCAGTGATGACGATGGCATCAGAGTCTAGGAGTTGTCCAATGTCGCCGGTCTGAAAGAAGCCGTCTTCGGAAAACGCGGCGGCATTCTGCTCCGCATCCCGATATCCCTGCATCATCGCAGGCCCTCGCACCCAGATCTCCCCATCGGCGTTCCGGCCCACGTCTTGGCCATCGTCATCGCAGATTTTGACTTCGTAGTTGTAGACCCGGCCATCGGTTTCAGCGGCTAACTGGGTTTCATTGTCTGCCACGAACCCAACCGTGACCAAGGGCACCTCGGTAGAGCCGTAAACGCGCACCGCGCGACAGTTGGCAAGCACCTCACTGGCTTCGTAGATCAGCGCAGAGGGAACCGCAGCGCCGCCGCAGGCGAACAGCCGGAAGCTCGGCAGGTCCTTGCCCTGTTCCCGGCAAGCGTCCACCAGCTCGCGCAGAAAGGGGGTGGCACTCACGCAGGTTGTAGCGTGGTGTGTCTCGATGAGCTCCACGGCGCGGCTCACCACCCAGCTTTCCATGAGCAGCACTTTTGTATCGGTGAAAAAGGGTAGCTCGATACCGTTGACGTAGCCGGTGACGTGGGTCACCGGGGACGGCATGAGCATCATATCCCGGTCATCCAAACCCCACGCAATCACGCCATTGTCCAGCGCTTTGGCGAGGGTGTTGTGACTGTGACGCACGGCTTTGGGATTGCCGGTGGTGCCCGAGGTATAGAGCACGACCTTGGTATCGTCGGGGTCCACTGACGCGATATCGGCCAATCCGCTACCACCACTCTCCATTACGTCCTCAAAACGCAGCACGTCCTCAGGCAAGTCACCTTCGACACCACAGCAGACCACATGCCGCAGGTGAGACAGGCCGGAGCGCAACCCACGAATCATGTCGACATAGTCAAAGCCGCGAATGCGGTGCGGTATGAACAGGATTTCGGTTTTGGCGTCGCCCAGAATGAACCCCAGTTCTTTGCCGCGATAAATCGGCACCACCGGATTGATGACTAGCCCGCAAATGGATGCGGCGATCGCCAACGGGACGGATTCGGGAATGTTGGGGAGCTGAAAGGTGAGCGTGGCGCCCGGTTTGACGCCCAGCTGCTGAATGCCTCTGGCGAGTTGGTTCGCCTGGTGCCACGCTTCTGCATAGGACAATCGAACGCCCGAGTCGAACAGCAGCGCCGTATCATCAGGGCGCGAGGATGCGCGTTCTTGCGCCAGCTTTGCCAGCGTGGTGTGCCTGAACGATGTGTCAGTGATGAGGTTCACTTATGCCCCAGCCTAATGCTCGCCGTTGGTATTGTTATCAGGGGAGGGTGCGCACATTCGTACGCTCCGCACCCATCACCGTCATCACTGCGACATCGATCCCCGTCGCGGTGGTTTCTGTTGGCGGCCGATGACTATATAGTATGGCCGCTGTTTAAAACAAACCAACCCGCTTGTTTATCTGCACCTGAACACGCTGTTCGGGAGTGCTGAGACGAAACGCGGGTAACTAAAGTGCCAGGGGAATTTCATGATGGGTCCAAGTGATAAGAGCGCACGCATACTGGGCGAGTTACAGGCCTTTATGGCAGAGCACATCTATCCGAATGAGGTGGCTCATCAGGAGGCGCTCGCGGGCGCGGACAACCGCTTTGCGTCGATGCCTTTAGTGGAGTCGCTGAAGGACAAGGCCCGCAGCGCGGGGCTCTGGAATCTGTTTGTACCGACTGAGTACGAGGAATACAGCGATCACGGCGGCATGAGCTTCCTTGACTACGCGCCGCTGGCCGAAGAAATGGGCCGTGTGATCTGGTGTCCAGAGGTTTTCAATTGCAATGCGCCGGACACCGGCAATATGGAGGTGCTGATGAAGTTCGGCACCGAAGCGCAAAAAGCTGCCTGGTTGCAGCCGCTACTGGCAGGTGAGATTCGTTCCTCCTACGCCATGACTGAACCGCAGGTTGCCTCAAGCGATGCGACCAATATCCAGCTCGATATCCGTCGTGATGGCGACGAGTGGGTACTGAATGGCCATAAGTGGTTCATCACCGGTGCACCCTATGAGCGCTGCACGATTTTTATCGTGATGGGCAAGAGCGATGCCGAGAACCCGAACCGGCATTTGCAGCAAACCCAGATCCTCGTGCCCAAAAATACACCGGGCGTTGAGGTGCTGCGACCGTTGACGACGCTAGGTTATGACGATGCGCCGATTGGGCATGCCGAGGTGACGTTCACCGATGTCCGCGTGCCTGCAGAGAATCTCCTGCTCGGCGAGGGCAGAGGATTTGAGATCGCACAGAGCCGCCTGGCGCCAGGTCGCATGCATCATTGCATGCGGCTCATCGGCGCCGGGCAACGTTGTCTTGAGCTCGCTTGCCAGCGCGTGGAAGACCGGGAAACCTTCGGTAAGAAACTGAGCCAGCATCAATCGATTCGCGAGAATATAGCGAAGAGCTATGCTGAGCTCGAGATGGCGCGATTATTGGTTCATAAGACCTGTTGGCACATTGATCATCACGGCGTGAAGCCCTCGATCGAGTTGATCTCGGCCACCAAAATCAGCGTGCCGCTCATGATTCAAGCGATTATCGACCGCTGCATGCAAATGCATGGGGCGGGGGGGCTGACCGAAGATTGGTGTATGGCCGAGCAGTTCAACTACGCGCGCTGGTGTCGCCAGGCCGATGGTCCTGATGAGGTGCACCAAATGGCTCTCGGCAAGCGCATTATTCAACAGTATGCGGATGCTCAGGCTTAAGCGATTTCTGATGGCCGAGCAGTCGACTCATTTTTGAGAGTCGCCTTGAGCTGCCCGCTTTAAGGCAACCATAAACAGAGAGAGGGGGTAAGACGATGACCGATGACGAGAAGATAGCCTTTGTGCAGCAACTTTATGCCACAACCGGCGCGGGTGATTTCGATACCGCCGAGACCATGCTGACCGACGATTTTTTCATCATTGAGGCCGAAGGCCTGCCGATGGCCGGTGAGTACCGCGGCAAGAGGGCGCTGCGCGATTTGTATTCCCATGTTTTTGGCACGTTGAAGGTCGCAGACCTTGAGCCAGAGGTGATGACGGTGGGTGGCGATTACGTGGTCAACATGGTGTCTTTCCGTTTCGAAGACTCCAGTCTTGCGCCCGCGCAGTTAGCGGAGCTGTTTCGATTCCGCGACGGCAAAGTGTGCGAAATTCGCCCCTACTACTTTGATCCCAAACCCCTCGTGGACGCCTGGGCACATTACAGCGCTGCTTGAGTAAAATAAGGTGAATGCAAAAAGCCCCGCAGTGCGGGGCTTTTTATTTTGTAACGAGTAGACCGTGTCGGTTCAACTCAGGTATTTGTCGATGGTCTGGTGCAAATGCCGGATCCGGCTCTCTTGATAGCTTGCCAGAATGACCTTGCCGGTCGCTGAGTTTTTCATGCCTCTCTGCACCGCTGGCAGGTTGGCGTCATCCTGATCAAAGACGCCGCCGAGTGACCCCAGCGCTTCGTGGGATGCAAAGGGCTGATCTGCTGGGATCACCGTGCAGGGCACAGTGGCTGGGCGCTCGCTGCCTTTCGGGTAACGCAACAGAATGCGCACGTCGAAGATGCAGCTGTCAGGATCGTTTCCATTAGGTAAGAAGCGATACACGATGTTGCCACCGTAGCCGATCCACACTTGGAGGTTCGGGAATAGGCTGTATAGGATCGCGTCTTGGAGTTCGGCCATAGTGGGATCATCGAACTGCTCCCCGGCCGCTTCTTCAAACATCTCTTGGTTCATCTGCGCCACATATTCCCGCGCAGTTTGACCATCTTTCATCTCGACACCTTCGTCGCTGTCCGTTGCCATGCGCCCGGAGAGCTTCAGAATGTCCCGGGTGATGGTTTCTTCTGTAACATCGCTCAGGTGCGGGCTAGCTACGCCCATCGGGGTCACTGATCGACTGACGTTGTCACCCCAGCAGTCGTACTGCGAGTTGGCGTCGCCAGTGAAGGTCAGGATCTGCTTGTGGGTCTCCACGGTGTGCCAGGACTCCATAAAGGCCTCGGCACCCACCTTCCAGTTACAGTTCATCACGCGTTGCACATGCACGCCCGTGAAGTACTCCTCCAGCGGGAAGCGCTTGAAGTGATCGGGCAGGACCTCCATGTAATCCTCAAGTGGCGGCGCATCCTGGTCAAAATTGATAAATACGAAGCCTCCCCATGTCGCGACTTTAACCTGCGGCAGGCTCATGTCGCGGCCTTCGATGTGCTCGAAGTCCCACTGATTGGGGATGCCCTGAAACTGTCCTTCCAGATCCCAGGTGGCGCCGTGGAAGGGACAGCGGAATTTATCGACAGACCCTGACTCGTCACGCAAGCATCGGCCACGATGTCGGCATGAATTAATGTAGCCTTTGATCTCGCCAGAGGGTGTTCGGGTGACGATCACACTGCGGTTGATGATCCAGTAGACGTGGTGATCACCGGGTTCGGGAATTTCCTCTTCTCGACAGGCCATCTGCCAGACGCGGGGCCACATCTCTTCTTTTTCTTTGTTAAAGAACTCCTGACTAATGTATCGGTCGACCGAGAGATCCTCGTCGCCCATATCAGGATTATTCTGAATCCGCAGGTACTCGGGGACATCGACGGTTTCCAGATCAAGCAGGTCCTGCCACGTCGTGCCGACAAATCGGCCGCCATCACCCTGTTGTTTATGTTCTGCGTTTGCCATGGTTAATCCTCGTTAACTTCGTCTGATCTAACGAAACGTGCGCTCAGCGCGCAAGAATATTCACCCCACTGATGCCCGGTGCACCGTATACGTGGGTATAGCCGACTTTGGGCTCGTTGGGCACCTGCCGTGCACCGCCATCACCGCGCAGTTGCACGCAAACTTCGTGGACCTGTCGGAGTCCCGACGCGCCAACGGGTTCGCCATTGGCGAGGCAGCCACCATCGGTATTGACGGGCAATCGTCCGCCGATTTCAGTCACTCCGTCGGCCAGCCACTGTTCCTGATCGCCATGATCGCAAAAGCCGTTTTCCGCCATGTGCATGATTTCCGCGCCCACTTCGGTGTCCTGAAGCTGGGCGACATCGATATCCTCCGGGCCTACCCCTGCCAGCTCGAACGCCGCCTGCGAAGCGGTAACCGTGGGTGAAGCCGCGACCTCTGGCGGCTGAGCGGGACTGAAGACCTCAAAACTGCCGTAGTTTCTGGACCGTACCACCGCGGTCTTCAAATAGACCGGACGCGGATGAAACTCGTGAGCGATATCAGCACGGCAGACGATGAGTGCACACCCGCCCTCAGCCGGCGAGCAAAACATATATTTGTTGAGCGGCTCACTGACCATGGGTGCATTGTCGATCTCTTCCCACGACAGCGCTGTCTGGCGCCATGCGGTCGGGGTCAAAGAGCCGTTGCGGAACGCTTTCTCCGCAACCCTGAGCAGCGTCTCTCTTGAGATGCCGTGGTCGTGCATGTAGCGCTGAATCTTCATGCCGAAATACTGGGTAGTCAGCATCAGGCCCGTCTCGCCGTACCAGTCGTCTAGGCCCCAGTCGGCGGGTTGAGGGTTAAAAGCACCGCGGTCATGTTTGTCAAAGCCGACCACCAGGCCGACGTCGTACTGGCCACTTTTGATTGCCGAGTAGGCTGCGTTTAAAGAGCTACCGCCCGTCGCACATCCATTTGCCACGTTGGTGAACTGTAGTCCGGTTAGGCCCAGTAAATTGACCAGGGAGTCGGCGTTGCCGCTGTCTTGGCTGCCGCCAAAGGCAAATTCCATGCGTTGAAAGTCAGTGCCCGCGTCAGCGAGCGCCTCCCGGACAGCGGCCGCACCCTGCTCGAGGCCGGACATGGTGGGGGTTCTTCCAAAGGGGTGCATGCCCAGTCCAACAATTGCCACATCCATCAGTGTCGCTCCTCTGCCGCGCAGAACTGGAAGGTCAACAGCTCAGTACCCTCCTCATCTTTGCGCACGGTGATCATTTCCATTTTCATTGGCATACCAATAGTGAGTTGCTCCGGCGTGTTCTCACGCAAGCGGCTCTCTACCTTCAGGCCGCAAGCCAGCTCGATATAGCCCACCCCATAGGGCGTAAAGGTCTCGGGAGTTTCATCAGTATGGTAAGGGGTTTTTGGCATAAACGACTGTATGGTCCAAGTCCACAGCGTGCCCTCGCTGCCAAGATCAGCGGGGGCCATGTTTTGTCCTGAGCAGGCGCGGCAGGCAGACTGGCTGGGAAACGCGTGCTCTCCGCAGTCTAGGCAGCGGCTTCCGATCAGGCTGGGCGCATCTGCCGGCCAGCTAAACAGCCCCTCATGGAGTGGTTTGGTATTGGACATGGCTGTACCCCGAAGTACTGTGCGAACCAGCTTATGAGAGGGCTGAGAGCCGCTCGGGCTGGCCGCTTTATAAAAATCAGTCTAGGATACAGCCGATAAAAAAAGCAAGCCGGATTGTTTGCCACGAGCGCCGCACAGGCAAAGTGGCCAATGCGACCCAGTCGCTCCTGCAAGCAACGCCTATCTCACGGGGATCAGCATGACAGCAAGGAAAGCGGGTGGCGCGTCTGGCAAGACGGCCACTAGCCGGCGAGCCGGCGCCAAATCCCGCCGCAGTGCTGCGGGGCGCGTTGGCGATGGTTGGCAGGCGGAGAAAAGTGCGCTGACACGACAGGCCATTCTTGAGGCGGCGGTGCGCTGCTTTGTCGAGCATGGCTACGCCAACACGACGACAGCGATGATCGCCGATGAGGCGAGCGTGTCTCGTGGCGCGATGATGCATCACTTTCCTTCACGCTCAGCGGTCATGAATGCCGTGGTGGGCTATCTCCACGTCAGACGGTTGAACGAGTACCGTGCGTTAATGACGGATATTGATTCTCCCGACCAAACGCTGACCCGCGCTGCGATCCGGGTGTCTGTGGAGAATGCCTGGAAGTACGTCAATCTTCCGTCGTTCATCGCGTATCAGGAACTGCTGGGCGCGGCGCGCACGGATCCGGAGCTGGCTGAGGCAGTCGGAGAGGTGGAGCGCGATTTTGAGCGAGAGTTCTTGAAGACGGTGCGATCGGTCTTTCCCCATTGGAAACAGGTGAAATCACTGCAGGCGGCGCACGATCTGGTGCAATTCGTGATGCAGGGTATGGGTGTGGCACATCGCTCATCCAATCGGGAGCAGCGTGCCAATAGGGTCATCGAGACGGTGACAGACCATCTGGAGCGGATCTATCTCGCTGATACGGGCGAAGGTGAACATTGAATCAACTGCGGGAGCCGGGTTACTTCGGGCCGGCGTTGGCAGTGAGTTTAGGTAACTAGGGGGTAAACATGGGAATGGTAGACGGCAAGATCTGTCTGGTGACGGGCGGCGCGTCCAATCCGGGACTGGGCCACGCGATTGCGCACAAGCTGGCTAGCGAGGGTGCGACAGTCATCGTGACCGATGTAGACGGTGAGGGCGCAGCGCGCACGGCGGCTGAAATTCAGGAGGCGGGAGGGCAAGCCCAAGCCTGGGAGCAGGATGTGACGGATGAGGCGGTGTGGGACAGTACCATGGCCCAGATCCGTGACGAGCATGGGCGATTGGACGCCCTCGTCAACAATGCCGGTATCGCGATATTAAAGACGTTGCCCGAACTCAGTTTGGCCGATTACAACCGGCAAATGCTGGTCAACATGACCAGTGTTTTTCTGGGCACCCAGAAAGCGGTCGCATTGATGCGCGAGACTGGTGTCAAAGGATCCATCATTAATATGTCATCGGTTGCGGCACTGGTGGGCGTGCCCGCTTGCAGTGCTTATGCGGCAGCGAAAGGGGGCGTGATCGGCTTCACCAAGACCATAGCCGCCGAGACAGCCGCTGAGGGTATTCGTTGCAACACGATCCACCCCGGGCTGATCGATACCAACATGCAGCGGCAGTCGTCGGTGGATAACCCCGAGGAGTATGTGAAGCTGAATGCGGCAGTGCCTATGGGATACATGGGGCCGCCGCACACTATTGCGGATGCGGCACTGTTTTTGGTGTCTGATTTGTCTACTTACATGACGGGCGCCCAGATGGTGATCGATGGCGGCCTGATTAATCAATAGAACAGCGCGCAACGATTCAATTTCTCGCGCAATAAGGGGAGTACCGACTATGAGTGACCAGCATTTTGAGGACCAACAAGGCATTCGCGCCTTGCTGGAGCGATATTGTGAGGGCGTGAATCAGCGAGACGCGGAAGTATGGGGGTCCACCTGGGCGGAGGATGCCGTGTGGGAACTGCCGCACCTCGACATGGAGGGTCTTCAGGGTCGTGAAACCATTGTGGGCGCGTGGCTTGAGGCCATGAAAATGTTTCCTTTCGTGAACATGATGGCCATGCCCGGCGTGATTTCCGTCGACGGTGAGCGCGCCACCATGCGCAGCTATACCGATGAGGTGGCAGTGATGCAGGACGGAACCGAGTTACGGCCCCGGGGTCAGTACGACGATGAGTGCGTCAAGGTCGACGGTGAGTGGAAGTTCAGTCGCCGCGTCTTCAAGGTGTTGCACGGCGAGTAGTGCTGACCGGGCGTCTTAGACGCCCGGCAGTCCGGCGGTGGAGCCACCATCGATAACGATTTCTGAGCCCGTCACAAACCGCGCTTCTTCAGAGGCGAGGTAAATCACCAGCGACACAATTTCTTCCATGCTGCCCAGGCGACCCATCGGCGCAATGCCCTCCAGCATGCCTCTGGCGGCAGCGGGGTCAGGCGCGCCATCGATAGCGCCTTGAATCAAAGGCGTTTCAATGACTCCGGGGTGGATCGAGTTGCAGCGAATGCCGGTTTTAGTTTTCGCCAAATGCACTGCCGTCGATTTGGCCAACAGCCGCAGCGCGCCTTTGGTGGTCGAGTAGGTGACATCCCCCGCCAACGCGAGCATGCCGTTAATGGAACTGTTCAGAATAATGGAACCGCCGCTTTCATCGGGGTTGCCCTTCATCAGTTCGATGCTCGCTTTGATCGCGAGCATCATGCCGGTCAGATTAATGTCCACAAGGCTCTTCCAGGCATCGACTTCGACCGTCTCGATGTCGCTATCACCCGTATTGGTGCCCGCATTGGAAAACGTGACGTCCAGCCGTCCATGTTGGTCGCGGATGGCGGCCTTGACCGCTTCCCAGCCTTCAACGTCCTGCACCGCGTGCTGGATGAAGGTTGCGCCGGTTTCGCTTGCGATTTGATTACCGGCATCGATGTTATTACCGGTAAAGACGACCTTCGCACCTTCGCGGGTCATGCCCTCAACGGCGGCCTTGCCGATGCCGTTGGTGCCACCGGTGACGAGGGCAACTTTGTCCTGCAGCCTGTTACTCACTGATGCTCTCCTTCAGCCTGACTCGCGGGTGAGCGTCGGGACGACATGCCTGACGGCGCTGTTTTCGGCCTTGTGATTGAGGTTTGGCCCCAGTCAAGGCAGTGGTGGCGCCCCGCTCGATCTGTGTCAATGACAATATTATTGTGGCTCTGCGATGCCGCTCAAGATTAGGTAGGGCGCTGTAAAAAAGCAAGCACGCTTGACTTTTTCTTTGCCGAAACCTAGGTTGGCGGCTGTGCAAAATCGTTGTTAAACCGGCGCTCGAGCACCGAGTCAGACGAATTATTTTGGGGGTCAATATGAGCACAGTCAGCGTGATTGTTCGGATTCAGCTTAGTGCAGAGAGTGCGCCGGCTTATGCAGAAGCGGCCAAGGCCGTGGTGGCGGCAACCCGCGAGGAAGCGGGGTGCCAGTGGTATGGTATTGCCGTGGACGTCGCCGACCCCTGTGTTGTCTGGGTGTCAGAGCAGTGGGCATCGCAGGCGGATTTGGACGCACACTTGAAAACGCCCCACGTGGCCGCCTTTTTGGAGGCGTGTGCGGCGCTTGAGATATTGGATATGGAAGTGCGTCGCTATGAGGTCAGTTCAGTGGGTGATCTGGTGATGCCAGAGTAGCGATGGCGTAGGAGAAAAGAGATGACGGTAGACACCAAAATTCAATACAGCCGCATGGCAGGTCGCCTGATCGATCACGTTGCCAATGGCACGACGGATTGGGCTGAAGGCACCATGGAGGTGCCCTCTACGGAGTACACGGATGCCGAGCAGTGGCAGCGCGAGATGGATTGCATCTTCAAAAGCCTCCCGATACTGGTGGGGGTGACTCAGGAAATTCCCAACCCGGGCGATTTCCGCACGCTGGAAATTTTGGGTATCCCGCTATTGATTACCCGTCAGAAGGATGGCACCGCAAAGGTATTGATGAATGTGTGCACCCATCGCGGTATGCAACTCACCTCGGAGCCCTGTGGCAATCAAAAGTTATTCAGTTGCCCTTACCATGGCTGGACCTTCAAATCGGATGGCGCACTGCGCGCCATTGCCGATGCGCCGAAGTTCGGCGACGTGTGCGAGGGCGCCCGTGATCTGGTGCAGTTCCCTTGTCACGAGGAGGGTGGATTGATCTTCGCTGTGCTAGATGCCGACAGTGATGTCGATATTCGCGCCTACCTCGGCGCCATGATGGACGACGTGGCGAAGAAGGGCATGGACCAGTGGACCTATGTCGGTCACCGCATTATCCATGGGCCCAATTGGAAGGTTGCCTATGACGGCTATCTCGAGGGCTATCACTTCAAGGCTGCGCACCCCGAGACCATTGAGCCCCGAACGTTTACTAACGTGATGGAGTACGACGCACATGGCCCTCATCAGCTGGTCGGTTTTGCTGCAAAGAACGTGCTGGAGCTAGGTGAAGTCGATCGGAACGAGCTCTGGCAGCATGAAACCAAAGGTTATGATTTTATCCGGTTGTTCTTCCCGAACGTGTCGATCTTTATCGCACCGGAAATCACGCAGGTAGCACAGATGATCCCCGGCCCCGGACCGATGGAAAACACGACTATTCTGCATTTCCTGCACCCAACGCCGCCCGAAAACGAGGAGGACTCCGCCGCGCGTATCGAGATGGCGGATTGGTTGCGCAACGTGGTGCAGGAGGAGGACTACAACGTCGGCCTGAGACTGCAGCAGGGCTTAGAGACCGGACTGATGAAGAGCGTGTTGTTTGGTCGTAATGAGCGAGGCAACCAATATTTTCATCGCTGGGTGAAGTGGTACAGCGACGGCAATACCAGCGCCCCACAACCCGAGCTCTGATAGCGGCGCGGCTCGCCAGGCTCTGCACCACCGAGAGTCATCCGCATAGCGAGTGACAAAGACTGACAATAGAAAAGGGCCCATACAGGGCCCTTTTTTTGTTGCTGGAGTGAGTCGCACGATAGCGATCGCGCAAGCCCGCCTTACAGCTTCAGCATTAACTTGCCTTCGTTGCCGCCGGTGAAGAGCAAATTGTAGGTATCGAGGCAGTTCTCGATGCCCTCATTGATGTGCTCGCGGAATTTGATCTTGTCGTCCTTGACCCATTCGCTAAGGGCCGCCTGTCCCTCCTCGATCCTGTGGTAGTGGTCGCTGACTAAATAGCCTTTGACCGTGATGGTCCGCGCCAGAATCTGCCAGTAGTTATAGGGCCCGGGTACGGGTTCTGTAGCGTTATAGGTGCTGATGGTGCCGCAGAACAGCAGTGTGGAGTCCTTGTTCATATTGAGTAACGCTGCATCAAGAATTTCACCACCCACATTATCGAAGTAGAAATCGACGCCTTCGGGGCAGGCGGTGCGGATCGCCGCTTCCATGTCGCCCGCGGTGCGGTAGTTGATGCAGTCGTCAAAGCCCAGCTCGTCGACGACCCACTGGCATTTCTCCTCAGTGCCGGCGATGCCCACGACTCGCAAGCCCATGAGTTTTGCAATCTGTCCGCCGACAGAGCCTACGGCACCTGCGGCCGCACTCATGAGCATGGTTTGTCCGGCTTGTGCCTGTCCCACATCCGCGATGGCGAAGTAGGGTGTGAGCCCGACGGCACCGAGAATGTTGACGTAATAGTGAAGCGGGAAAGGATTGTCGTCGGGTACCTTGGTGCAGAACTCGACGGGGATGGTGCTGTGGGTTTCCCATCCGCCTAGGCCGAAGACATAGTCGCCGGCTTTGATGTTGTCGCTGCCACTCTCCAGCACTTCACCGACTACTGTGGCGCGCACAGGATCACCGAGCGGGATGGGCGGCAAATAATTAGGGATATCAGACATCCAGCCCCGAATCGCTGGGTCCAGAGAGATGTAGTGGTTCTTCACTAGTAGCATGCCCGGTCCGGTCTCAGGGATCGGTGCATCCTGGAGAACCACCTCGGATGAGTCCGGCATGCCCTCAGGGCGCTTTGCCAAAATCCATTGTTGTTTATTACCGTGGCTCATGCTGACCTCGCGGACGAAAGTGACTGAGTGCGCGAGCCTATCGGGGGCATGAAAAATAATCAAGCAGGATGGTTTTTTTCAGAAAGTGCGGTGCTAACATCTTGCGTTCGCGCGATGTTATGAGTCGCGCGTCACCAAATTGGGAGACTTTGTAGTGACGGATTTCCAGGCGGCGTTTCCTGAGGCAGAACTGTCTGACAACGACAGTCGCGCTGTGACCATTAGTGGCAGCAAGGTGCTGATTTGCCGCGCTGCAGGGGAGCTTTACGCGGTGGAGAACCGATGCACGCATCAGGAGGCCGAACTCGAAGGTGGACGCATTCGCGGGTGCTTCATTTCTTGTCCATTGCATGGTGTCAGGTTTGATTTGCGCGATGGCTTGCCGATGGGACAGTTGACCCGAGAGCCTCTGCCTACCTACGAACTGCGCGTGGTTGACGGCATGATCGAGGTTGCTGTCGCATGAGTCGGGCAGTTGTGCTGGCAAGGCACCCCGAGAGCGCGGTGACTGAGCAGGATTTTGCCGTGGTGGAGGTGGCCGATGCCAACCTGCCCAAGGGCTATTTCCGCACCCGCAACAAAGTGATCTCGCTCGACGCGGGGTTTCGGCAATGGATGGCAGAAGGCGCGGGTGACAACTATCTGACCGGTATGCAAATCGGTGACCCGGTGCAAAGTATTGTGCTGGGTGAAGTCGTGGAATCCGATCACGCCGATTACCCCGTGGGTACGCTAGTCAGCGCGCGCACTGCCTGGGAAGAGCAGAGCGTGCTGGATGG